>JBILJY010000095.1:0-9503 GCA_044376975.1 Burkholderiaceae bacterium
AGAGGACAATGGGGTGGGTATTTTTGCCGAGGAGCAGGAGCGCGTGTTTGAAGCGTTTTATCGTTCCCCCGAGGCCCAAGAGGGTGGCTCAGGGCTTGGGCTTGCCATCGTACGCGAGATAGCGCGCGCTCATGGTGCATGGTGGAATCTGCTAAGCAGTCCCCAGCTTTCTGGCGTGCGTATCACTGTCGTGTTTCCAGGGCCGCGCAAAGGTACGCTATTTAAACGCCTGGATCGGTTGCAATCTCTGCATTGATCCAAGCGTGTCGACGCGCGGTGCTACTTGCGGCCGGCGCGTGCCTCAATGCGCATGCGTAAGGCATTGAGCTTGATAAAGCCAGCCGCATCCGCTTGATTGTAGGCACCACCGTCATCGTCAAAGGTGGCAATCGTCTGATCAAACAGGGTGTCTTTCGAGTCACGTGACACGGTATAGACGTTACCTTTGTAGAGTTTTACGCGTACCCAACCGTTGACTTCTTGCTGGGTCGTATCGATCAACGCTTGCAGCGCGCGGCGCTCTGGTGACCACCAGTAGCCGTTGTAGATCAGTGTTGCGTAGCGAGGCATGAGGTCGTCTTTGAGGTGGGCGACCTCGCGATCCAGGGTGATGGACTCGATTGCTCGGTGTGCTTTGAGCATGATTGTTCCACCAGGTGTTTCATAACACCCGCGGGACTTCATACCGACGTAACGGTTTTCGACGAGATCCAGACGTCCAATGCCGTGTTTGCCACCGAGCTCGTTCAATTTGGTCAAAACTTGGGCCGGTGAGAGACGTACCCCATTCAAGCCGACAATATCACCATGTTCGAATTCAAGGTCAAGGTACTCGGCTTTATCTGGAGCCGCTTCAGGGGAGACTGTCCAGCGCCACATGGATTCTTCGGCTTCGGCCTTTGGATCTTCGAGGTGTCTGCCTTCAAAGCTGATGTGTAGTAGGTTGGCATCCATGGAGTAGGGGGCACCACCTTGCTTGTGTTTCATGTCAATCGCGATGCCAGCATCTTCTGCATATTGAAGAAGTTTTTCACGAGAAACGAGATCCCATTCGCGCCAGGGAGCGATCACTTTGATGCCAGGTTCGAGCGCGTAATAGCCGAGCTCAAAGCGCACTTGGTCGTTGCCCTTGCCAGTGGCGCCGTGGGACACTGCATCAGCGCCAACTTTGCGTGCGATTTCGATTTGACGTTTCGCGATGAGCGGGCGTGCAATCGAGGTGCCCAACAGGTATTCACCCTCGTACACGGTATTGCAACGAAACATTGGGAAGACGAAGTCGCGCACAAACTCTTCACGCAGGTCGTCAATGAAAATTTGTTCAGGTTTGATGCCAAACTTGATGGCTTTGGCGCGTGCGGGTTCGAGTTCCTCGCCCTGGCCGATATCGGCTGTAAAGGTCACGACCTCGCACTGATAGGTGTCTTGCAGCCATTTGAGAATGACCGAGGTGTCTAGTCCGCCGGAGTAGGCAAGTACTACTTTTTTAATATCGCTCATGAGAAGCTCTGCGTAAGTGAAGTAAATCGATTTTAACGGTTTGAGAAGGCTGATTGGGTGTTAGCTAGCTTTGCCTAATAGCAAGAATTCCATCAGAGCTTTTTGGACGTGCAGGCGGTTTTCCGCCTCATCCCAGACGACGCTTTGCGGCCCGTCGATCACCTCAGCTGTGACTTCTTCGCCGCGATGCGCAGGAAGGCAGTGCATAAATAAGGCGTCTGGGGCGGCTGCAGCCATCATCTCTTGGTCTACACACCAATCGGCAAAGGCTGTCCGTCGTTGTTCATTCTCAGCCTCATAGCCCATGCTGGTCCATACGTCGGTCGTCACGAGGTGCGCACCCCTGCAGGCTTCGAGCGGATCGCTGAACTCTTTTAGTGTGCCTGCGGCTGTGCCGGCGATTCGGCTGGGATCGAGACGGTAGCCTGCTGGCGTAGAGACATGCAGCGTAAAGCCCAGTAGTTCGGCAGCTTGTAGCCAGGTGTAAGCCATGTTGTTCGCGTCACCTACCCAGGCCACAGTTTTGTCCGCAATACTGCCCCGATTTTCAATGAAGGTAAAAATATCTGCCAAGATCTGGCAGGGGTGGAATTCATTGGTCAAGCCATTGATCACCGGGACACGCGAATATTCTGCAAAACGCTCGATGCGTGTTTGCTCGAAGGTGCGAATCATGACGATATCGACCATGCGTGAAATAACCCGCGCGGTGTCCTCGATGGGTTCGGAACGACCAAGTTGTGAGTCACTCGTGGTCAGATGAATGACAGAGCCACCCATTTGATACATCCCAGCCTCAAAGGAGACGCGCGTGCGCGTGCTCGCCTTCTCGAACACCATTGCGAGGGTTCGGTCGTGCAAGGGGCGGTGTGGCTCGTAACGTTTGAATTTGTCTTTGATAAGTTTTGCGCGTTCGAAGACGTGCAAAACTTCATCCCGAGAAAAGTCGCTGAACTGCAGAAAATGCCGCAAAAGACCAGTTGTAGTGGCGTTAGACATAAAGCACCCGATAGGTTTGTGTGTCGTGACCTGGCTTGGCCGCTCCCTGTTTGAGCTCGGCCAAGCTCGACCTTGACGGTTACTGCTCGGCGTTAAACGCCTTAATGAGGGGGACAAGGATCTTGACGATTTCGTCCGCCTCGGCTTTGTTGATCAACAATGGGGGAAGCATGCGGATCACTCGGTCACGAGTCACGTTAATCAGTAGACCGGCCTCAAGCGCACGACCCACTAAGACGCCGCAGGGCTTCTCGAGTTCTACGCCTAGCATCAAGCCTTGCCCGCGCACTTCCAGCACGCCAGGGGTGCCTTTTAGGGCGTTCTCTAGGCCTGCCTTCAGGTGGGCGCCCACAATGACTGCGTTCTCGAGCAGCTTTTCTGATTCGAGTGCGCCAAGTGTGGCGAGCCCTGCTGCGCAGACCAGCGGACTTCCACCAAAGGTTGTGCCGTGGCTGCCAGGGCCAAGCACGCCCGCGGCAGGTCCACGCGCAGCGATCGCGCCTATCGGCACACCACCGCCCAAGCCTTTTGCCAGGACCACCACATCGGGCAGGATATCTGCCCATTGGTGCGCTAACCATTTTCCGGTTCGTCCAATGCCTGACTGCACTTCGTCAATCATCATGAGCCAGCCGCGCTCATCGCAGAGCTTGCGCAAGCCTTTCATGTAAGCGATATCAGATGGGCGGATGCCGCCTTCACCCTGCAGAACCTCAAGCAGCACGGCAACCACGCGAGGCTCTTTATCGCCAGCGCTGCGCACGGCCTCGAGATCGTTGTATTTAACTTTTACAAAGCCCTCGGGCAGTGGGCCGAAACCGGTCCGTGCTTTTTCGCTGTCTGTGGCGGCCAAGGTGCCCAATGTACGACCATGCCACGAGGATTCCATGGTAATAATGGTTGGCAGATCATTGCCTTTCTTGTAGCCGTAGTAGCGCGCGAGTTTGATAGCGGCTTCGTTGGCCTCGGCACCGCTATTGCCAAACAGAACCTCGGTCATGTTGGAAATCTCGTTAATGCGCTTGGCTAAGGCTTCTTGCTGCGGAATTTGATACAAGTTGGACGTGTGAATGACGCGCGCAGCCTGCTCGCTAATTGCTGCAACGAGTTTTGGATGATCGTGGCCCAAACAAGAGACGCCAATGCCAGCCATTGCATCTAGATAACGTCGGCCATTTGTGTCCCAAAGCCAAACACCCTTACCGTGTGTAAAGGCGACTGGTAGACGGCCGTACGTATTCGAAATGGCAGAACTCATTGTCGTGACTCCTTAGTGAAAATACCTTCAAAACAGGATTGCTTTGGAAGGTGTAAAACATCAATCATATACAATCTGGGCCTGAGGCTTGTGAATCAGAAGTTTGCGGGCCCTGATTTCGGCGTTACGGGTTAGGCATGGCATCTGAAGTCCGCTACTTCGTCATTTATGGCGTCACACACTCTGGCAATACTTTTCGCCCTAGCGACTGGGCCGAACGGTTAGCTGGCGTTCTTGCTCCGTATCGACCACCTGCCACCCTCGGCGGACATCTTTCCTATTCCCCTTATGCCGTACCGACGACATTGGACGGTATGCGTTGTGTCGTCTTTGATGAGCGGCTACGAGCGCTAGAGCCACTCGCCTGGAAATTTGTACAAGACTTTGCGAACGATAACCAGCTTCAGACTAAACGCGATCTGACCGAAGACCCCCTGAATCGACACGATTAAGTCGCAGGCCGCTCGTCATGCATTCAGACGATTTCGGTCAGAACCTTGCCACTCTTTAAGAACGCTTCAATGTTGTCGAGCATGCAGTCTGTCATCGCACGTCGAGTTTCATTTGTGGCGCTCGCAACATGCGGCATGAGGACGACATTATTCATGGTCTTGAGTTGATCCGGAACTTTTGGTTCTTTTTCAAAGACGTCCAGACCTGCGCCACCAAGCGCTCCTTCGGCTAAGAGTCGAACCATTGCTGCTTCGTCAATGACGGTGCCTCGGGCAATATTCACCACGATCCCTTTGGGGCCGAGAGCGCGAAGAACCTCTTCATTGATCAACCCTTTGGTGCTTGGTCCACCTACGGTCGCAATCACCAGGAAATCGCTCCAGCGCGCGAGTTCGACTAAAGAGTCGATGTAACGGTAATCCACATCCTTGCGTGCGTTGCGATTATGGTAGGCGACCTCCATATCAAAACCGAGACCACGACGCGCGATTGCTTCGCCGATGCGCCCTAGGCCGACCACGCCAAGTTTTTTACCGCTAACGCGTGTACCAAGCGTGAGGCTTCCTGCTTTGTTTTCCCAGTTGTTGGCGCGCACAAAGCGATCGCCCCATGCGATGTTGCGACAGGCTGCAATGAGTAAGCCCCAAGCCAAGTCAGCGACGCAATCGTTCAGGACATCTGGTGTGTTGCTCACCAAAATGTTGCGCGCACGCGCCGCGTCGATATCGATCGTGTCGTAACCCACGCCCCAGCTACAGATGGCGCGCAGCTTTGGCAGGGCGGCGATCACTTTGGCGTGACAACCATGATTGGCAGACGTGGCGATGACTTCGATGTCTTGCGCATGCTCGCGCAAAAATGCATCGGGATCTGTGGCCTTCCAGTACTGCAGTACATCGTACTTGCTAGCGATTTCGGCATCGGCCGGTGGATGGCCCGCATAGGAGCCAATTTGCAGAATACGAGGTTTGGTCATGGTGGGGCGAATCATCCAGTCGAGTTGAGATAACTAGGCAATGAACAAGGCTATGTCGCGACAAAAAAACAAAACAGCCCAGAAGGGCTGCTTGACTGCTTAGAGGCCCCAAGTGCGTAAGCGCTTGAGATCTACAGAACTACGTTGCCACGCGTTGCGCGGCGTGTCGAGCTTAGGCTAGCGACTTAATCGCAGCGGACAAACGGCTCTTGTGGCGAGCAGCTTTGTTCTTGTGGATGATGTTCTTGTCAGCCACGCTATCGATCACGCTAGTTGCTTTTTGCAATACGGCAGAGGCAGCAGCCTTGTCACCAGATTCGATCGCAGTGCGAACGCGCTTGATAGCGGTACGCAACATGGAGCGCAGGCTCGAGTTGTGCTGGTTGCGAACGACCGATTGGCGTGCACGTTTGCGGGCTTGGGCGGTATTTGCCATGAATTGTCTGTCTTATTAAGTTACGGTGAAAAACAGCATAGAAAAGTCTAAGCCAATAATAGTAGCACTAAGTCCATGAATTGCCAAATCAATTTTTGGTTTGTTTGCTAGATAAGATGGCGTAAACATTGGGGAATCAACGGGGGGCGCGCCGGAAGTGGCGGGGCCTTATACCAACAAGGGCTAGCGCAAGCAGGTAAACCAAGACGCTGACGCCTAACACGGCTGCTAGCAACGCAATTCGCAAAAAGGGAGTGCCCTGAAGTGCAAGCCAATCGATACGCTGGGAGGCAAGCCAAAGTGGCACGGCCATACAAAGAAGAGCAAAGCATTGTTTAGCTATAAATAGGGCCCATCCAGCGCCGGGTTGGTAGATGCCTTGGCGACGTAACCCGACATATAGCGCCAGAGCATTGAGGCAAGCACCTAGGCCAATCGCGAGCGCCAAGCCAGCATGCGCTAGCCAAGGCACCAGGGCCAGGTTAAAGAGTTGTGTACACAATAAAACTGCCACCGCAATTTTGACCGGTGTCCGGATGTCTTGCTTTCCGTAAAAGCCTGGAGCCAAAATTTTTACCGCTAACAGTCCTATGAGTCCCGCCGAATAGGCCATGACAGCGGTACGCGTTTGCATCACATCCGCCCCGGTAAAAGCACCATAGTGGAACAGGGTTGCAACCATTGCATCGGCCATCAGTATCATGCAAAGGGCTGCGGGCAAACCTAGCACTAGAACCAAGCGTAGCCCCCAGTCTAGGAGCTGGCTGTACTGTGTCTTGTCCGGATCGGCATTGGCTTTGCTTAGGCTCGGCAGTAAGACGGTTCCGAGTGCCACACCAATCAAGGCTGTGGGAAATTCCATCAATCTGTCCGCAAAGGAAAGCCAGGTGACGCTACCGGGTGTCAGCCAGGTCGCAATATTGGTATTGATGAGTAATGAAATCTGTGCAACCGATACACCTAGGGTGGCGGGTAGCATCTGACGCATGATTCGCCGAACTGTCGGGTCTTTGAGGGCGGGTCCCATTGGAGTGAGTAAACGTGGTCTGAGTTTCATGCGCGATAAGGCCCACCATTGCATGGTGAACTGAGCAATGCCTCCGACCATCACGCCAATTGCAAGCGCGTAGATGGGTTGCTCTAGGCGGCCCGCAAGTAAAAAACTACTGCCGATCACAGAGAGGTTTAAAAGCACGGGCGTAAAGGCGGGGATGGCAAATTTACGCCAAGTATTGAGTACCCCCGAGGCGAAGGCCACGAGCGACATGCAGATAATGTAGGGGAACATTAAGCGCGTCATCCAGACTGCGGCATCGAACTCGGCAGCCCGTGCAGGGCTTGTCAGTCCACTGGCCATGGCCATGACAACCCAGGGCGCGCCGATGACGCCGATGAGAGTGATGACAAATAAGGCAACGAATAAAGTAACTGCGACGCGATCGAGTAGAACCTGAATGGCTTGCGGTTGCTCGGCATGTTCGGTCCGTACTTGCCCGAGAATTGGTACGAAGGCCTGTGCAAAAGCACCTTCAGCAAATAAGCGTCGTAACAGATTAGGGATGCGAAACGCCACCCAAAACGCGTCGGTCAGTGCACCAGCGCCGAAGGTGCGGGCAATGATGATGTCGCGCGCCAAGCCCGTGATCCGTGAAAGCAGCGTAAAGCTGCTGACGGTCGCGGCGGCGCGCAGCAGGTTCATTTCGGAGCGAGGCGGATTGCACCATCGAGACGAATCGTTTCGCCGTTAAGCATCTCGTTGGTCACGATCTGGTGAACAAGCTTGGCGTAGTCATCGGGGCGCCCGAGTCGTGAGGGGAAGGGAATGCTGGCAGCTAGGGAATCCTGCACGGCCTGTGGCATACCAAAGATCATGGGCGTACCAAAAATGCCCGGTGCAATCGTGCAGCACCGAATGCCCGAGGGTGCTAAGTCGCGCGCAATGGGCAAGGTCATCCCGACAACACCTGCTTTTGAAGCGGAGTAAGCCGCTTGTCCAATTTGGCCGTCATAGGCAGCGACCGAGGCCGTGTTGATCAGCACGCCACGTTCGCCTGTTGGCTCGGGGTCGTTTTTGCTCATGGCTTCGCTCGCTACGCGAATCATGTTGAAACTGCCGATCAGGTTGATACTAATTACTTTCTGAAACATATCAAGCGGGTGGGCGCCATTTTTTCCGACTGTTCTCGCTGCTGGTGCAATCCCCGCACAGTTGACGAGGCCAAATAGTTTGCCGAGCTCGAGAGCTGCAGCGACAGCGGCTTGGGCATCTTTTTCTTGCGTGACGTCACAGTGTATATACCGTTGTCCTAGCTCCGTGGCGAGCGCTTGACCCGCCGCGTCTTGTACGTCGGCCAACAACACCCGCGCGCCGTGTTGCGACAGCATTTTGGCTGTGCCAGCGCCTAGACCTGAGGCGCCACCGGTGACGATGAAGACTTTATCTTTGATTTCCATGGATTCTGTGAGTGCTTTGAAATAGGGGATTAATACGGGCTCTAGGCAAGCGCTTTGAAAATTTTGTTTTTGATCTCGTCAACGGAGCCGACACCCTCGACTTTACGGTAGCGTGGTGCGTTGCTATCGGCAGTGGCCCACGCCGAGTAGTAGTCGACGAGCGGACGTGTTTGATCTCGGTAGACTTGCAGGCGATGGCGCACGGTTTCTTCTTTGTCATCATCGCGTTGAACGAGTGCGTCGCCCGTGAGATCATCGCGCTCTGCTACTTTGGGAGGATTGAAACGTACGTGGTAGCTTCGCCCACTTGCGGGGTGTACACGCCTTCCGCTCATGCGTTCAATAATGTCTTCTTCAGGTACTGCGATCTCGACTACAAAATCTAAAGCTACGTTTGCATGCTTTAGTGCATCGGCTTGGGGGATGGTCCGCGGAAAGCCATCGAACAGGTAGCCGGACTGGCAGTCTGCTTGAAGCAATCTGTCCTTGACCAAACCAATGATGATGTCATCGGAAACAAGCCCGCCGGAATCCATAATTTTCTTTGCGGCTACACCTAGGGGTGTGCCGGCTTTAACCGCTGCGCGCAGCATGTCGCCTGTGGAGATTTGTGGAATACCGAAGTGTTCAGTAATGAACGCCGCTTGCGTACCTTTGCCGGCGCCTGGGGGTCCAAGCAGGATAAGACGCATGTGAACTCCTGAAGCATTAAGTAGAAAGGACGGTTGATATTATGCCGCATTGCAGCAGGGGGTGCAGAGGCGGGCTCTAAGCGCTTACCCTGAGGGCTTGGTGCGCTGCCGGATGGTCTCTCTGACGCGCTCAAGGTCGACTGACGTGTCCACGCCAGCACCGGGGTGGCTGTTGAGCGGTAAAACCGCAATCGAATACCCATGTTCCATTGCGCGTAACTGTTCAAGGGACTCGATTTGCTCGAGTGTTCCTGGGGGCAGGGTAGGAAATACTTTCAGAAAACTGACGCGCAAGGCATAGAGCCCGATGTGATGCTTAGCGGGAAGGTTTGGAGCCAACACCCGTTCACCCTTTGCCAGCGCATCACGATGCCACGGGATAGGAGCGCGGGAAAAATACAGGGCGCGGCCCTGACGGTCGCACACTACCTTGACAATATTTGGATTAAACAAGGACGCTGCATCGACGATGGGTGCAGCGCAGGTTGCGATGGCTGCTGCGCTGTCGCTCGCAAGGAGGTCGGCTACTTGATTAATCAGTGCTGGGTCAATGAGTGGTTCATCGCCCTGGACATTGACAACGATGGCGTCATCGGCAAGTGAGAGAAGCTTTGCCGCTTCTGCAAGGCGATCTGTACCGGAAGGGTGAGTCTCTAGCGTCATGAGGCATCTCACCCCAAAGGTTAGGCAAGCTTTTGCAATGTCGGGATGATCCGTAGCGACAACGACAGTCGA
>JBILJY010000083.1:0-10653 GCA_044376975.1 Burkholderiaceae bacterium
CGCTTGTTCAGCAACCCAAATGACCATTGGTTTGCCAGCAATGTCTGCCAACATTTTTCCAGGAAGTCTGGTCGACGCGTGCCTAGCAGGGATGATGACCGTAAACGGGTGCATGAAGATTGGCCCGTTCGTTCAGGCTGGGAATTCGGGTTCTTGTGCCGAAAGAACGCGTGCTTGGCCCTCTAACATCACTGGCACGCCATCACGCACTGGGAACGCAAGGCGATCGACTCGGCAGACTAGCTCTGTATGATCGGAGTTTGCATAGAGGCGCCCTTTGCACAGGGGGCAGACTAAGAGATCGAGTAGACGGGTTCGCATAACGGTATTGTAATCACTCAGCGTAAGGCTGTCTGTATTCGGCGCAGCCGCTCGTGCAGCCAGTCAGCGAAGCGTGGATCTGAAAAAGTACTGTGTGTCTGTGCGACCCAGATTCTGTTATCGCGTAAAAGCTTGCACTTGATGGCGTCCTTGGAGGTGATCAGGACAAGATCGGCCTCGGGCGCGTCAAGCGTGTTGGCGTTAAAGGCGCAGTGATCGGGAAGCCCCGTGGTCAGTGGAACCTGCAAGCCTAGCGCGCGCAGATCGGCAAAGAAGCGCTCTGGCGCGCCGATCCCAGCGAAAGCGGCCAGCGACTTGTTTGCACAAAATTTTAAGAACTGACTGGGGTCGAGTCGCTGTCCGCCCTGCAGTTGTTGAAATCCCGATATGCGCATGCGTGCGACGAGCTCCTTAGGCGCAAGGTTCAAGCTGGGGGGGGCGATCTCGGTTTCGGTCAAACGAGTAATGAGTGCATCGACCGTACATAAACGCGAGGGCGGGTCACGTAGAGGCCCTGCAGGCAATAACCAACCATTTCCAACCCCACGCACATCCTGTACGAGCAGTTCGAGGTCACGCATCAGAGTGGCATGCTGTAGGCCGTCATCAGACACAATGACATCTGTCTGCGGGTAAGCTTGCATTAACGCTTGCCAAGCAAGGCGACGATTCGGGTGTACAGAGATTGGGGCGCCGGACTCTTGTGCGATCAGTGCAGGTTCGTCCCCAAAGCGCGATGGGTCAAGGGCGCCAAAGCCCGTTCGGGCCTCTGAGCCCGCTCTGACCCCGTAGCCTCGGCTAATTACGCCTGGTCGCCATCCTTTGGCGCGAAGCTCTTCAAGAATCGCGATCACGATCGGCGTTTTGCCCGTACCCCCGATGTACAGGTTGCCCACGACGATGAGAGGAACGGGAGCCCGCGTGGTGTGTTTGGCGATCAAACGTAAAAGTCTTCGACGCAGCGACAACACAACAAAGGCTAACAAAGAGAAGGGCGCTGTTAGCCAGGCCCATACACCTTTATGTTGCCATTGCTGGTGTAACCAGCCAACAAGACGAGCCCCGGGGCTGGGCGCTTTCAATCGCGCGCCTGGGTCGCAAAGTGCACCCGTCCGATTCCAGCCTCGCGCGCGGCCTGCATGGCGAATACAACGAATTGATGGGCGGCAAGGCTGTCGGCGCGGATGAGTAAGACCGACTGATCCGCACGTTGCCCAGCGGCCTTAAGTGTGAAGACGAGTTCGTTACTTGCCACGAGTTTGCCAGCAACTGCAAAGCGTCCATCTTGGGAGATGGCAAGCTCGATGGGCATGACATCGCTTGCCTCAGCATTCGCTTGCGGCAAGTTGATTTTGATCGCTTGTTGACGAGTAAATGTGGTGGTGGCAGCTAAAAAAATCAGCATAACCAACAGCACATCGATCAGTGGAATCAGGTTGATGTCTGGACCATCATCGCTCTGGATGGCAGGACGAAAGTTCATGGTTATCCAGTCTTAGCGCAGGTTTGCAGCCACTTGGCGAGCGGCCTGCTCCAGCTGTATCAACAGCCCTTGGACACGCGTTTTAAAGTGCCTATGGGCAATCACGGCAGGGATCGCGATCAGAATGCCGAAGCCTGTGTTGTAAAGCGCAATTGAAATGCCGCGCGCAAGCTCCGTAGGGTCCGAACCATCGGGACGGTAGGCGGCGAAAATTTCAATCATGCCTACAACCGTCCCAAATAAACCCATCAGCGGCGCAATGGTTGCGACCGTTGCTAAGGCAGCGAGGTAGCGCTCGAGCTGAAACGCGACATCACGTCCTGCATCTTCAACCGCAAGGCGCAGTTCGTTAGGTGGCAGATCACGATGGGTGAGTATGACGGCAAGCACTTGGCCCAGCGGTGAGGATTTACGAAGCTTTTCGATCGCCTCTGGATTGTCAGCCTGAGCGCGGACCATTTGAAGTACTTGTGTGGTGAGCTCTGGCGGCGCGATTCTGCGACTTTGGAGGCTAAGCGAACGCTCAATCACAATCGCCATTCCTGCGATAGACACTAAAATTAAGAGCCAAATAGGCCAGCCAGCTTGGATAACGATTGAATGCAAAACTTACCTCATGGCAGGGGTGACAAATCTATCCACAGAAGTTGTGGATAATTATGTGCGTATCTTTGGAAGTCACGGAAAACAATGGCTTTCCCTTCATTGATCAAAAAATGAGCAATATTGAAGACAAGATCAATAAACTCAATTAATTCAAATGCTTATAGAGAAATTGTAATTGAGATTGGTACATGTGGCTAGTTTTTATTATGTCACAATGACTTAATCCAATTTTATTGAGTTTGTGGACATATATGCCTCGCAGAGCCCCATGAATAAAGAATTGATGACCGAAAACTCAAGCCAGACGCGGGATATTTTGTCAGTTAGTGAGTTAAATCGCGCTGTTTCGCGTTTGCTTGAGCAAAGCTTTGATGTGAGTTGGGTGCGCGGCGAGATTTCCAACTTTACGCCTGCAGCTTCGGGGCATTGGTACTTCACGCTTAAGGACGACGCAGCCTCTGTCCGTGCAGTGATGTTTAGGGGACGTGCTTCTGCGGTGGGTTTTTCGCCTAAATCAGGCGATTCGGTCGAAATTCGGGGCCGTGTCACGCTCTATGAGGCACGTGGTGAATATCAGATCCAGGTTGAGCAAATGCGTCGGGCAGGCCTGGGTTCGCTGTTTGAGGCGTTTGTTGCGCTTAAAGCTAAGCTCGAAGCTGAAGGCTTGTTTGACCCCGGGCAAAAGCGCAGTCTGCCTCTCTACCCACGGTCCGTCGGGATTGTTACTTCCTTGGCGGCTGCCGCGTTACGTGATGTGCTGACGGCCTTGGCGCGCCGCGCGCCGCACTTGTCGGTCGTTATTTATCCGGCTGCTGTGCAAGGTGCCGAGGCTGCGCTGCAATTGCGCCAAGCGCTCGCACAAGCCAATGAGCGTGGCGAAGTCGATGTTATTTTGTTGGTTCGTGGGGGCGGCAGCATTGAGGATCTATGGAGCTTTAATGATGAGGGGCTAGCGCGTGATATTGCCTCGAGCTTGTTACCTGTTGTTGCAGGGGTCGGACACGAAACGGACTTCACTATTGCAGATTTTGTAGCGGATGTGCGGGCGCCGACCCCGACGGCAGCGGCAGAGCTCGTATGCATGACACGCGTTGAACTCTTGTCGGAGGTGCAGGGATTCGCCGAGCAGCTCAAGCGAGAGATGCAACGTAAGCTTGAGCGGCTGGGGCAGAGGCTAGACCGCGCCAGCGCTGCGGTGGTGTCGCCTGGCGAGCGTTTGGTCCACCAGTCCGAAAGACTAAGCGGGCTAAAGTTTCGTTTACAGACGGCGTGGCAACAGTCGGCGCAGCGCAGACAGTCGTTGGCCAGTCGAGCCCACGATCGCCTGCAGGTGCAGTTGCCAGATTTGGCATTGCGGCAGGCTCGTCTGGAGCGCGCTGCGCGGGGGCTTGTTGCGGCGCAACAGCGTTCGTGGATGGACAAAGGAGCCAGGCTCGGCGCTGTACAAGCCCAATTACGCGCACTAAGTCCTTCCCACACCTTGGCACGCGGCTACGCAATCGTGCGCACTACTCAGGGCAATATTGTTCGGCAAGCGAGCAGCTTAGCGGTCGGCAATCAGCTTGACGTCACCCTTTCGGAAGGGGGGCTAACCGTCCAAGTCGAACAGATCCGCAAGACACCGTCTTGAGGGAGTCCTGAGCTTAACCCCTAGCGCATTAAGGGATGTGTGTCGCTTTGGGTGGTGTTCGATACAATAGGCACACTGTGTTCGTTTCACCTTCATTCAAGAGGATTTGCAGCAATGGCCCACACACTTCCAGCTTTGCCCTATGCCATGGATGCCTTGGCACCGATCATTTCGAAAGAAACGCTCGAATTCCACTATGGCAAACACCATCAGACTTATGTCACCAACCTCAATAACCTGATCCCCGGCACAGAATTCGAGTCGGCTTCGCTTGAGGAAATCGTCAAAAAATCGACAGGCGGCGTGTTTAACAACGCAGCGCAGGTCTGGAACCATACGTTCTACTGGAACAGCATGGCACCAAACGCTGGCGGAGAGCCGACAGGCAAGCTTGCTGATGCGATTAAAGCTAAGTGGGGCAGTGTTGCTGCCTTTAAAGAAGCGTTTAACAAGTCGGCCGCAGGCAATTTTGGCTCTGGTTGGACGTGGTTGGTTAAGAAGCCCGATGGCTCAGTGGACATCGTGAATACCAGTAACGCCGCAACGCCATTGACGACAGCTGACGTGCCTCTGTTGACCTGTGATGTTTGGGAGCACGCCTATTACATCGATTTTCGTAATGCACGCCCAAAGTATCTCGAGAGCTTCTGGAGTCTTGCGAATTGGTCGTTTGCAGCTAAGAATTTCGGTTAAGCATTCTCTGCATTGTCGATGCCGGCTTCGTGCCGGCATTTTTTTTGCGTGATGCGCTAACATTCCTTTATTGAAAATTCTTAAAAAACAGGGGAACAAGTCATGGCAATTGACGCTTTTATTTGTGATGCAATTCGCACGCCATTTGGTCGATATGGCGGCGGGTTGGCGTCAGTTCGTCCTGATGATTTGCTCTCGATTGCCGTCCGAGAGTTAGTTGCGCGTAATCCGAAGGTTGACTGGACCAAACTCGACGATGCCTTGATGGGTTGCGCCAACCAAGCAGGGGAGGACAACCGCAACGTGGCGCGCATGGCCACGCTGTTGGCTGGTTTGCCTGATGTGGTGCCCGGTGGCACGATCAATCGACTTTGCGGTTCGGGCATGGATGCGGTTGGTACCGCGGCACGCGCGATTCGTTCCGGAGATGCGTCCTTGATGTTAGCCGGTGGCGTAGAGAGCATGACACGTGCGCCCTTTGTCATGGGCAAAGCCGATTCAGCCTTCTCGCGTAGTGCATCGATTTTTGACACAACGATCGGTTGGCGCTTCATCAACAAACTGATGAAGGCTAAATACGGCGTAGATTCAATGCCAGAGACTGCGGAGAATGTGGCCGATCAATTTAAGGTCTCCCGCGAAGACCAAGATCTCTTTGCGATGGCCAGTCAAGAGAAAACCGCGGCAGCCCAAAAGTCTGGGTTCTTTGACAGTGAAATTGTGAAAGTGTCGATCGCACAAAAGAAGGGCGATCCCCTTGTGGTCGCGCGCGACGAGCACCCGCGTCAAACCAGTATCGAGGCACTTGCAAAATTGAAAGGGGTGGTGCGGGAAGGCGGTTCTGTGACGGCTGGTAACGCTTCAGGGGTAAATGATGGAGCGGTGGCCATGCTCGTCGCCAGCGAAAAAGCGGCACAGGCGCATGGGCTCAAGCCCCGCGCGCGTGTCGTAGCGATGGCAACGACTGGTGTCGAACCACGCATTATGGGCATTGGTCCCGCCCCTGCGTCCGAGAAGGTTCTGGCGATGACTGGGCTGAAGATGTCGCAGATGGATGTCATCGAATTAAACGAGGCTTTCGCTGCACAAGGTTTGGCTGTACTGCGCATGCTTGGAATCGCAGACAACGATCCGCGCGTTAATCCAAATGGCGGGGCGATTGCGTTAGGGCATCCGCTAGGCGCGAGCGGTGCGCGCTTAGTGATGACTGCGGTGCATCAACTGGAGCAGACCGGAGGCCGTTATGGTCTTTGCACGATGTGCATCGGTGTGGGGCAGGGTATCGCGCTGATCGTTGAACGCGTTTAAACGCGGCCTTTACTGAACGTAGGCGGATTATTGCAATCCGCCTATTTTTTTGCCTGCGGTGATCCCGCGCTTGGCGAACCAACCTTGCTCCATCTCGAGCGCGAGCCGCACAGGGACGCTCGAGCAATGTGTATTTTCTGTCATCGGAGTCATGTCGGCGATACTGGTGATCGTGCCATCATCAGTCATGAAAGCAATCGACAGAGGTATCAGGGTGTTACGCATCCAGAAGCACTGAACGCTCGGCTCCATGAATACAAAGAGCATGCCAGCATTGGGTGCGAGCTCTTTGCGGTACATCAAGCCCCTAGCGCGGGTCTCGTAATTGGAGGCAACCTCGGCGCGGATGACATGCATCCCAGCGTTGAGCTGTTTGACCGGTAACGGTATGATCGTCTGTGCGCTTGTCAAAGGAGCGGCGCCAATCGTGGCGAGTGCGACAAGCAAAGAAAACAGCGCAACCCTAAGGCTGCGCTGTCTGAAAAGGCAGAGCCATCTACACATCAACAGTATCCGAGGGGTTATTCACCCCCTGTCTCTCAAGCAGCAGTAATATTGGTCGCTTGTTTGCCTTTGGGGCCTTGTGTAACTTCGAATGCAACTTTTTGGCCTTCTTTCAGGGTTTTGAAGCCATTCATCTGAATTGCCGAAAAGTGAGCAAACAAGTCCTCACCGCCATCGTCTGGTGTTACGAACCCGAAACCTTTCGCGTCGTTAAACCACTTAACTGTTCCGGTGACCTTAGGGCCATTACTCGTCGAATCTGACATGCCGACTGCCTCTTCTTAAGTTTGTACAAATCAAATCTCGCACTCGAGTTTATGATGATGCCGTAAGCTCAAGCGGTTGATATCCAGGCACCCAAAATTTCTTGAGTGTGTTGAGATATTGGGCAGGTTTAGTGAATTCGTCAAGTATCGGTTTGCCTAGTGTGAGCCTAGATTTGCAGATTTACTGGCTAGTTTGTTACAAAAAACTAATTTTCTCTCTTTAGAACTGTTACGCCCTCATGGTTACTCGTACGTCCTTACCTCCCGATCTAGTGGTGGAAAAGCAGGCCTCAAAAACGGCCCCACCTCCTATGTACCGAGTGATTTTGCTCAATGACGATTACACCCCAATGGAGTTCGTTGTGCAGGTCCTACAAAAGTTCTTTGGCAAAGGCCAAGAGGAGGCGATGCGCATCATGTTGCAAGTACACCACGAAGGAAAGGGTGTCTGTGGGGTTTACCCGCACGATATTGCTGCTAGCCGTATTGCGCAAGTGGCGCAGTTTGCCCGTGCCCGGCAGCACCCCTTGCAATGTGTGATGGAGCCCGCTGGTGATTCCTAAACATGCGCTTTTCTGAGGAAGTGAATCCCAGTAAGAAAAAAGGTTTTTACGTGCCGTTCAATTATTCGTTTCTGAAAAGCATAGAATGCAGATTAACGGTGTAACCAATTGAAAGAATGTCGGAGGAAATGTGATTTCCCAAGAGCTTGAAGTCAGTCTGCATATGGCCTTCGTGGAAGCACGCTCCGCGCGCCATGAATTCATCACCGTCGAGCATTTGTTGCTGTCGCTTCTTGATAACGCGGCTGCGATTGAAGTGTTGCGCGCTTGTGCGGCCAACCTGGATGAGCTTCGTACGAATTTACGCAAGTTCATCACGGACAACACGCCCGTTATTCCAGCCGGAGCTGAGGTTGATACGCAGCCCACGCTCGGGTTTCAGCGTGTGATTCAGCGTGCGATCATGCACGTGTCTGCGGGTGGTGCATCAAAAAAACCTGTCACAGGCGCTAACGTCTTAGTTGCGATTTTTGGAGAAAAAGAATCGCACGCGGTCTACTACTTGCAACAGCAGGGAATATCGCGTTTGGATGTGGTGAACTTTTTGTCGCACGGCATCAGTAAGCAAGCGTCGAGTGATGCGCCTGCGACAAACAAAGAACAACAAGGTGGTGCCGAAGAGCAGCAAGGCGAGCCTAAGCAATCCCCGTTGGATTTGTACACGCAAGATTTGAATGCTGCTGCGACGGCGGGACGTATTGATCCTTTGATTGGTCGCGAGTACGAAGTCGAGCGCGTCATTCAAACCCTGTGCCGGCGCCGTAAAAATAATCCTCTGCTAGTCGGTGAAGCAGGCGTCGGTAAAACCGCGATTGCCGAGGGCTTGGCGTACCGTATTACACAGAGCGAAGTGCCCGAAGTGTTGCAAGACGCGCAAGTGTATTCGTTGGATATGGGCGCACTGCTTGCAGGTACCAAGTATCGCGGTGACTTTGAGCAACGACTCAAAGGGGTGCTCAAACAATTGCGTAACAATCCGCAGGCGATTTTGTTCATTGATGAAATTCACACCTTGATTGGAGCGGGCTCGGCCTCGGGCGGCACGCTTGATGCCTCAAACCTGCTCAAGCCGGCGTTGTCTTCAGGTCAGTTGCGTTGCATCGGGGCCACGACGTATACCGAGTTTCGCGGCGTGTTCGAAAAGGACGCGGCTCTGTCGCGTCGCTTCCAGAAAGTAGATGTGGTTGAGCCATCGGTTGCACAAACGATTCAGATTTTGCGCGGACTCAAGGGGCGGTTCGAAGAGCATCATGGCGTGAAGTATTCGAGTGCAGCGTTAACGGCTGCGGCGGAACTCTCTGCAAGGCATATTAATGATCGTCACCTTCCAGATAAGGCGATTGACGTCATTGACGAAGCCGGTGCTGCGCAACGCTTGCTGCCGCGCTCGAAGCAAAAGAAAGTGATTGGCAAAACCGAGATTGAATCCATCGTTTCGAAAATTGCACGTATTCCGCCGCAGACAGTGTCGAGTGATGATCGCAGCAAGCTTGCGACGCTTGAGCGAGACCTGAAAACGGTTGTATATGGTCAGGATAACGCGATTGAGGCGCTTGCCGCTGCCATCAAAATGGCACGCTCTGGGCTTGGTCGCCCGGAAAAACCGATCGGCGCATTCTTGTTCTCTGGCCCAACCGGGGTCGGTAAGACTGAAGTTGCTCGCCAGCTAGCGTTCACGCTGGGCGTAGAGCTGTTGCGCTTCGATATGTCCGAGTACATGGAGCGCCATACGGTCTCGCGACTGATTGGAGCGCCTCCCGGTTATGTCGGCTTTGATCAAGGTGGTTTGTTGACGGAGGCTGTGACTAAGCAGCCTCACTGTGTGCTGCTACTGGATGAGATTGAAAAAGCACATCCGGATGTATTTAATATACTTCTGCAGGTAATGGACCACGGCACCCTGACCGATAACAATGGCCGGAAATCTGATTTCCGGAATGTTATTTTGGTCATGACCACCAATGCGGGCGCTGAGGCACTGAATAGGCCCAACATCGGTTTCTCGAACACGCGCGAGAGCGGTGATGAAATGGCTGATATCAAGCGGCTGTTTTCTCCGGAGTTCCGCAACCGTTTGGACGCGATCGTGCCCTTTGCGGCGCTCAATCAGGATGTGATTTTGCGTGTGGTGGATAAGTTCTTGATGCAACTCGAGGATCAACTGCACGAAAAGCGTGTCGAGGCGTCCTTCACCGATGCGTTGCGCGCTCATTTGGGCAAGCATGGATTTGATCCCTTGATGGGCGCGCGGCCCATGCAGCGTCTGATTCAGGATACCTTGCGTCGAGCGCTCGCTGACGAGTTGCTCTTTGGCAAGCTTGTCGATGGCGGCTCTGTGCTGGTGGATATTGATGCGGAGGGCAAGGTCGTTCTAAATTTTGATGCCAAGCTTCCAAAGTCGCCTGATGCGCCCAAGGGCTCTGATCAGGAAGCCGAACTCGTGCATTGATGTCAGGCACGCCGCTTGTCTTAAGCTGTCACCATTGCGGCGCGTCGTTTCAGCGTGTTCAGCTTGTGCCGGGTCAGTGGGCGCAATGTGTGCGCTGCGATAGTGTGCTGGAGACCTACGCAACATTTACGCCTAGTGCTTGGCTCGCTGTAGTTTGTGCGGCGATTCTGACCTTGGCTCTGGCCAATGCTTACCCAGTGGCGACTTTGGTGCTGCAGGGAGCTGCACAGCCAGCCTCTTTTTTTGATGCGGTCGTCATTACCTGGCAAACAGGCTATCCAGAGGTCGCGTTACTCACGCTAGCGGCGGGGTTTGTGTTGCCAGCGGTCCATCTTGGTTTGCTTGCGTGGATTTTATGCTGGCTAGTGACTGGACGCCTTCCCCCACACTTTGATCGCTTGCTCGATTGGTTAGAACGGATCAAGCCTTGGTGCATGGTACCGGTGTTTTTGATGGGCGTTCTGGTTTCCGTAGTGAAGCTGTCTGGGTTAGCGACGCTTGTTCCAGGGGTGGGTTTGTTTGCTACAGCCTTCTCGGCCGTGCTGATTACTGCACTGTCTCGCCTGTCTGCCTTCAGATTGCGCACAATAGCGTTTGACGCGGCATTGCCTGTCGGGCCTATCCACGAACAGGGCCCGCCATCTCCGGCGCAATTTACGAGGATCTGGGCCTTGTTGCTCGCGGCTTTAATTTTGTATATCCCGGCCAACCTCTTGCCCATCATGAGCATTGACGCAATCACAGGGTCGTCTGCGCACACGATTATGGGTGGGGTCATTGAGCTGGTGGGGATGGGTTCTTGGGACATTGCGTTGGTCGTTTTTATTGCA
>JBILJY010000168.1:0-5667 GCA_044376975.1 Burkholderiaceae bacterium
TCAAGCGCTGGGCTATCGCCGTGAAGCTGTCAGGCGCGAAGGTTGATTAAATCGGAATCATCATGACCAAACAAATAGGTAGTACCCCAGCAGCAGGCCGAGCTATTTCAGAACAAATCGCTAGCTTCGCGACCAACCTGAAATCCACCGACATCCCACCCGCAATACGCGAGCGCGCAAAGTTGTTGATGCTCGACGCATTCGGCATTGCACTGGCTTCGCACGGCTATGATTTTTCAAAGCGTGCCATGGCGGCGATCGACGAATTGAATTCGGGTGGTGAGTCCATCGTGGTGGGTTCGGACAAGCGTCTCGACCTTCGAAACTCTATCTTGATGAATGGCATTCTGATTCATGGCTTAGATTATGACGATACGCATGCTCAAGGCGTGATCCACACCACGACATCAACCTTGCCGACCGCACTCGCCGTAGCTGCTAAGCAAAACAAAAGTGGTGCTGACATGCTCACCGCCTTCGTGCTCGGTGTGGAAGTTGCTGCGCGGCTTGGTTCGGTAGCCAAGGGAGGCTTCCATCAAATTGGGTTTCATCCTACTGGACTGATCGGCACCTTTGGTTGCACGATGGTGACGGGGTGGTTGATGGGGCTCAATGCTGCGCAATATGTGGACGCGCAGGGACTTGCCTTGTCGGTTGCATCTGGCAGTCTGGAATTTTTAAATGATGGCGCCTGGAATAAGCGGATGCATCCTGGCTGGGCTGGGTACTCGGGTGTAACGGCTGCGACGCTGGGCCGCCATGGCTATACCGGAACGCGTTTGGCCTATGAAGGGCGCTTTGGCTTGTATGCGAGCCACCTTGCAGGCCGTGATGATTATGACTTGAGTATGGCCACTCAAGATTTTGGCAAGGTCTGGGAACTGGATCGCGTGTCAGTTAAACCTTTGCCTGCCTGTCACTTTACGCATGCCTGTGTCGATGCGGCGGTGCGAATTTATGCTCAAGGCGTACGAGCCGATCAGATCAAACGTATCGAGGTGCTGGTTCCAGAAGAAGTCGTTAAGACTGTCTGCGAGCCAGAAGCGGCAAAACGCAAACCCGCTAACTCGTATGAGGCGCAATTCAGCACCCACTACTTGGTCGGTACAGCCTTGTTAAAAGGGCGACTGACGCTAGATGATATTGATGAGCCTGCCCTGTCTGACCCCAAGGTTTTAGCGTTGGCGGCGATTACGGAGTATTCGGTAGACCCAAATAGCCGTTTTCCCAAGTTCTTTGATGGTGAGGTGATCGTTGAGCTCAAGGATGGTCGGATCATTCGTGAGCGCGAAGCGATGAATCGAGGCTCTGTAGATCGTCCACTTACAGCGCAGGACATCATCACCAAATATCGTGACAACGCTGCTCGACAAGTGTCAGCTGCCCGCAGCTTAGAAATTGAAGAGCGAGTATTGAATCTTGAAAACGGCTCGGCTCGAGACTTGGCAGCTTGTCTTGGTCGCATCGCCTGACCTTAGTCCTTATTTATCAACAAACACCTAAAGTGCAGCACCGGAGATTAGAAACAATGAGTAATCAAGACGCAGATCAGGAACGCATCATTCTCGACATGGTCGATCGCTTCCTGGAGAAAGAGGTCAAGCCTTACGCGTGGCAGCTCGAGCATGACGACGAATACCCGGCAGAGATTGTCGAAAAAATGAAAGAAATGGGCTTGTTTGGCTGTTTGATCGCACCGGAGTATGGTGGCCTAGGTTTGTCAACGGTGACCTACGCAAAGATCATTGAACATATTTCAATCGTGTGGATGTCCGTGTCGGGAATTATTAATTCTCACATCATCATGGCAGCTGCGCTGCAGAGAAATGGTACTGAAGAGCAAAAGCGTGCCTTCTTGCCACGCTTCGCGACGGGTGAGTTGCGTGGTGGTATTGCGCTGACGGAGCCCGACTGTGGCACTGACCTGCAGGCGATCCGTACTACTGCGGTTCGAGATGGTGATGACTACATCATCCAGGGCAATAAGATGTGGATCTCGAATGGTATCTATGGGAACTGCTTCGCCGTGTTGGTCAAGACTGATCCGAATGCGAGTCCACGTCACAAGGGCATGAGCTTGTTCCTCGTTGAAAAGAGTGACGCGTTTCGCGCGAGCCGGAAGTTAGAAAAACTCGGCTACAAAGGGATCGACTCGGCTGAGCTAGTTTTCGAGCAGTGTCGTGTGCCTGCGAGCCAGTTAATCGGTGGCAAAGAAGGTAAGGGTTTGCAAATGATTTTGAACGGGCTGGAGCTCGGCCGAATTAACGTTGCGGCACGGGGTGTGGGTGTAGCGCAAGCCGCCTTGAACGAAGCAGTGAAGTATTCACAGCAACGTAAAACGTTCGGAAAGCAAATTTGTGAACACCAAGCTATTCAATTGAAGTTGGGTGATATGGCAACGCGAACGGAAGCCTCAAGGCTTTTGACTATGCGTGCGGCAGAGGCTTACGATCGTGGCGAACGTTGCGATATGGAGGCTGGAATGGCTAAGTTGTTCGCAACGGAGTCTGCGTTGGAAAATAGTATGGAAGCGATGCGCGTCCATGGTGGTTATGGCTATTCAAAAGAGTATCTGGTGGAGCGCTTCTATCGCGATGCCCCGTTGTTGACGATTGGTGAAGGCACTAACGAGATGCAGCGAATCATTATCGCCAAGCAGCTGATTGCAAGGAATCCAATATGAGTTTGCCGCTGCAAGGGATGCGGATACTTGCCATTGAACAGTATGGTGCGGGTCCGTTCTCAACTCAACACTTAGCTGATTTAGGCGCAGAAGTCATTAAGATTGAGAATCCACACGATGGTGGCGACGTCGGTCGTGCGGTCGGACCACATTACTTTGGTCCCGGCGATAGTCATTTTTATCAAGCCTTCAATAGAAACAAGAAGAGCATCCGCCTAGATCTTAAAAAAGATGCAGGTCGAGAGGTATTGCATAAGCTAGTCGAGCACGCGGATGCAGTCTTCAATAATTTGCGTGGTGACTTACCAACAAAATTGGGTCTGGACTACGATTCACTAAAACATATTCGCAAGGACATCGTCTGTGTGCATTTGTCGGCTTATGGTCGTGAAGGCGAGCGTGCTGCCTGGCCTGGTTATGATTACTTGATGCAAGCCGAAGCGGGCTATCTGTCGCTGACTGGTGAGCCGGATGGTCCACCCTCGCGTTTTGGTCTGTCGATGATTGATTTGATGACCGGCACAACCGCCGCTCTAGGACTCGTGTCTGGCGTGTTAGGTGCAAGAGCGACCGGAGTTGGACGTGATATCGATACTAGTTTGTTTGATGTAGCGATGCATAACCTCGCCTATCTTGCAACGTGGTATCTGAATGGCGGTCACGTTACAGGTAGAGCACCTCGCTCAGGTCATCCGTCTCTTGTGCCAAGTCAGTTGTATCCAACTAAAGATGGCTGGCTATTTATCATGTGCAATAAAGAAAAGTTCTGGCCTGTCTTGGCCAAAGAGCTTGGGCGACCTGAATGGGCGCAACGTCCTGAGTACAGTTCTTACAAAGCCCGTTTAGAGAATCGAGATCAGTTCAATGCTGATATTGAGAGCGTTACGTCGACGGACACCACCGCGAACTGGATGAAAAAGTTTGCAGGGAAAGTGCCTGCCTCTCCGGTCTATGACGTCGCTCAGGCCTTGGACAACCCCTTTGTGCATTCGCGAGAAGGTGTGGTCAAGACCGCGAGGGCGGATGGCTCGGAAGTGCTAGGTGTTGCTGCTCCGATTCGATGCGCCGGAGATCCTGCACCGTTGCGCGCAGCCCCTGAAATGGGCGCTGATACAGATGCGTTATTAGCTTCTGCTGGTTTTACGGCAGAGCAAATTAAGTTCTTGCGTGAGCATGCCGTTCTGTGAGGTGGAGGTATTTCATGACTAGGTTTTGCCGATGACTCGAGTGGAATCATCTTTGTCGGTACCGCGTTACGTGCAGGTCGCACGTACGTTGTTCGACGAGATCGAGAGCGGCCGCTATGGAGTCGGGAGCCTGTTACCCACGGAATTCGAGCTGTGCGAGCAGTTTGGTGTTTCGCGGTTTACCGTTCGCGAAGCGGTAAAGCAGCTGGTGCAGCAGGGCTTGGTGACGCGCCAACCAGGTGTTGGTAGTCGCGTTCTGGCGCAGCGTCCAGTTAAGCAATACACGCAAACGATGACGGGTATCACTGACCTGCGACAGTACGCAAGCGAGACGACACTGCAGGTGACGAAGTCGGAGCTCTTGCCTGTAGCGGGTGAGTTGGCGAAGTTACTCGATGCAAATAAGGGAGAGACGTGGTTGCATATCGAGGGTTTGCGCTATCAGGCTGGCCAACCGCAGCCAATTTGTTTGACAGATGTATATGTCGCGCCGAGGTTTCGATCGCTTGAAGGTGTGCGGGATGCAATGCGACAGCCACTCTATCGTATTTTAGAGAAGCAGTTCAATTGCACGATTAAAACTGTGCACCAGGAGATCCGCGCGATGGTGCTAAACGCTCAGATTGCCAAACAGCTTGGCGTATCTACCCGCACTGCGGGGTTATGGATCGCCCGTCGATATCTCGATGAGCGTGATGAGCTTGTTGAACTAGCCGTGAGTGTTCATCCCGCCGATCGGTTTAGCTATCGTGAGTCCTTCCGTCGTGATTGGCAGTTAAATAATATCAATACCGACATCACACATTGATCGGTTTATTTCATAGCTTTGCTAGAGTGACCAACGGTGTTTTGTAGCCTAATATACTCAAAAAATATAGATTAGCTACTTTAAGGAACATAAATGAAATTTCTCAGCTACACGCATGAGGGTCGAGACTCTTTTGGTGTTTTGCGCGATGATCAGACGATCGTGGACCTTGCCTCACGCTTGGGCGCACAGTATCCAACGCTATTGCAACTGGTGCGCAAAGATGGGTGGGAGGCGGCGCGTAAAGTAGTGCAAGCTGCGAGGGTTGGTGATTTTAAGGAAGCCGAGATCGAATACCTGCCACTATATCTCGAGCCCGTGACTATTCATTGTGTTGGGTTGAACTATGCGGCCCATGCCGCAGAAGCAGGTCACAAGCCGCCAGAGTATCCTCGCACTTTCGTCAAGATCCCCGCTGCTCTGGTGGCACATGGTCAGGATTTCGAAAAGCCAACGTTGTCGCCTGAGTATGACTTTGAAGGCGAAATCGCTGTGGTCCTGAGTAAAGATGCTCGCAACGTTAAAGCAAAAGACGCGGCACAATATATTGCTGGATATACCTGCTTTATGGATGGATCCGTGCGTGACTATCAGTTTCAACGCACGCTCGATCAAGGCAAGAACTTTTATCGTTCTAGTTCGATAGGCCCATGCTTGGTTACAGCGGACGAGGTTGGCCCGTTAGATAAGCTTACGATCACGACGAAGGTCGCTGGCGAGGTCATGCAAAACGCTGCCTTTGAAACCATGATTTTTTCGATTCCAAAACTGATCGAATATATCTCTGCTTTTACGGCATTATCTGCTGGCGATGTGATTGCGACGGGCACTCCAGAGGGAGTTGGTTTTAGCCGCAAGCCGCCCAGATTCTTGCAGTCCGGAGAGGTTGTTGAGGTGATTGTCGATCGTGTAGGGATGCTTCGCAATAAGGTCGTGTAAGACCTTAGCTGCCAAATGTTGCTAAAAGATCCCAGTGCCCGATCATGCAG
>JBILJY010000169.1:0-5664 GCA_044376975.1 Burkholderiaceae bacterium
CTAAACCTCCAATTACCTTAGTGTTTTAGCCCCTCGTAGGGTCACATTGTGGTAATTTGCCCCCTATTCTCGACGGAGCAAACATGCTTAAGCTTAACTTTCATCCGACTGGCCGCCACTTTCTACAAATCCCAGGTCCCAGCCCTGTGCCGGATCGCATCTTGCGTGCCATCAGCTTGCCGACCATTGACCATCGCGGGCCCGAGTTTGGCGCCCTAGGTCTGAAAGTTTTGCAAGGCATGAAAGACATCTTCAAGACCAAACATCCCGTCGTGATCTACCCAGCCTCCGGTACGGGGGCATGGGAAGCGGCACTAACCAATACGCTGAGCCCCGGCGACCACATTTTGATGTTTGAGACAGGTCAGTTCGCCTCGTTATGGAATAAGCTCGCCACACGCCTTGGCCTCAAGACCGAGATTTTGTCATGGCAAGGGACCGATGAGCATCTTCCTAATGCACCAGGCTGGAGACGCGGCGTTCAAGCAGACTTGATTCATGCACGCCTGCTGCAAGACAAGAACCACGAAATCAAAGCCGTCTGTGTTGTGCATAACGAAACCTCAACAGGCGTGACCTCCAACATTGCAGCCGTGCGCAAAGCAATGGATGATGCTAAGCACCCGGCCCTCTTGATGGTCGACACCATCTCGGGTCTTGCCAGTGCAGACTTCCAGCATGATCAGTGGGGTATTGACGTCTCCATCAGTGGCTCGCAGAAAGGTCTGATGCTGCCTCCGGGCATTAGCTTTAACGCTGTGTCACCGCGTGCGATTGAGGCCTCTAAGGCAGCAAAACTTCCCCGCGCCTTTTGGGCGTGGGACGAAATCATTGAAATGAATAAAGATGGCTACTGGCCTTACACCTCGAGCACAAATCTGCTTTATGGTTTATCAGAGGCGCAAGACATGCTGGCCGAAGAAGGCATGGATAAAGTCTTCGCTCGCCATCAGCGTTGGGCTGCAGGTGTTCGCGCAGCGGTGACGGCCTGGGGCCTGCCGATTCAGTGTGCTGACCCTACCGTGTATTCGCCTATTTTGACCGGTGTCATCACACCCGTCGGCGTCGATGCAGATGCGATCCGTAAACTTATTCAACAACGTTTTGATCTGTCTTTAGGCACCGGACTGGGCAAGCTGAAAGGCCGCATGTTCCGTATTGGCCACTTGGGTGACAGCAACGATCTCACCTTGTTAGCCACCCTCGCTGGCGTAGAGATGGGCCTGAAACTCGCTGGCGTGAAGCTCGCCGCAAGCGGTGTCAACGCTGGCATGGACTATTTTGCAAAGAACGTATGAGCGCAGTTCTCGCACCGCAGCCTCCAAAACCGATCGTCTTTCATCGAAGGCAGACGGCTAGCGCCTCAGCGCTTGCGACGCGTCTCGCCAAGGAAATTCGCGGCGACGTATTGTTTGATGCGGCAAGCCGAGGGCGCTACTCGACCGATGCCTCGATCTATCAGATCACACCAACTGGGGTAGTCGTGCCGCGCGATCAAGCCGATGTGTTGTGCGCGCTAGATGTCGCGCGTGATCTCGGCGCAGCCGTATTGTCACGCGGAGCTGGCACGAGTCAATGTGGCCAAACTGTCGGCGAAGCACTGATCATCGACAACAGTCGATGGCTCTGTAACGTGATCGACTTTGATCCCCAGGCACGCACGGTAACCGTCGAGCCCGGTATTGTTCTTGACCATCTCAACGCGTGGTTAAAGCCGCATGGCTTGTGGTTTCCGGTCGACGTATCGACAAGCGCACAATGCACGATCGGCGGCATGGCGGGCAATAATTCCTGTGGCTCGCGCTCCATCGAATATGGCAACATGGTTCACAACGTGTTGGGTATTGATGCCATTCTGCCCGATGGGACGCAAGCGTACTTTGGTTCCTTGAATGCGCCTGTATCGGGCTCTCGGATGCATGGCATCCTGGATCAACTCAAACAGATCGCAACAAGGGAGCGTGGCGAGCTCGCCGAGCGCATTCCAAAAGTGTTGCGGCGCGTTGCGGGTTACAACCTCGACTTATTTGATTGCCAAAATCCGCGTGCGTACACCGACGATGGCATTGCCAACCTATCTCATCTCTTGGTTGGCTCGGAAGGCACGCTCGCGTACAGCCGTCAGATTACGCTCAAGCTAAGCCCCCTGCCCGTTCATAAAACCTTAGGCGTCGTGAACTTCCAAAGCTTTTATCAGGCAATGGACTCGGCACAGCACATCGTCAAACTTAATCCAACGGCAGTCGAACTCGTTGACCGCACGATGATTGAGCTCGCTCTTGAGAATCCCGCCTTCCGGCCCGTGATCGAGAAAGCACTGATTGGAAAGCCCGCTGCGATCCTGCTCGTTGAGTTTGCCGGCGAAGAACAGTCCGGATTGATTAAGAAGCTCGATGAACTTGACACCCTGCTGTCAGATCACGGCTTACCCAATTGTGTCGTCAAGATGCCTGAGGCCAACGCACAAAAAGCCTTATGGGATGTGCGCAAAGCGGGCTTGAACATCATGATGAGCATGAAAGGTGACGGCAAACCCGTTTCCTTCGTTGAAGACTGTGCGGTTCCGCTTGAAAATCTGGCCGAATACACAAACAGGCTCACCGAAGTATTTCACCGGTACGGCACCGAGGGCACTTGGTATGCCCATGCGAGCGTCGGCACCCTACACGTTAGACCCATTCTAGACATGCGACGCGACGGCGCGCAGAAGATGCGTGCCATCGCAGAAGAAACCGCCGCCTTAGTGCGGGAATACAAAGGTGCGCTGTCGGGCGAGCATGGCGACGGTTTGTGCCGAGGCGAATGGGTGTCCTGGCAATACGGCCCACGTATCCATCAAGCCTTTGCTGAAATCAAAACACTTTTCGATCCAGATAACCGGTTTAGTCCAAACAAAATGATTCATCCACCCAGAATGGATGATCGTTCTAATTTCCGTTTTGCACCGGGCTACGGGGTCGCGAATATCTCAACAGCGCTTGACTGGTCTAGCTGGAACGTATTGCGCGATCCAATGACCGGCGTCGAGACAGGACCTGGCACCGGATCCGATCCGAGCAATGGCCTGGCCTCTGCAATTGAGATGTGTAATAACAACGGACACTGCCGCAAATTTGATGCCGGCACAATGTGCCCAAGTTATCGAATCACTAAAGATGAGGAGCACGTCACCAGAGGCCGTGCTAACACCTTGCGCCTGGCCTTATCCGGACAACTCGGGTCTGATGGCTTAGCGAGTGTCGAAGTGAAAGAAGCCTTAGATCTGTGTGTATCGTGCAAGGGCTGTAAGCGCGACTGCCCGACTGGTGTCGATATGGCCAAGATGAAAATCGAGGCCCGAGCAGCTTGGGGTGCAAAACATGGCACTAGCCTGCGTGAGAAGTTAGTCGCCTATATGCCGCACTATGCCGGTGTAGCCGGACATGTTGGAGGCGTATTGCACGCGCTTGAGCAAACACCTGTGCTTGGCGCTGCCGTAAAGAAGATGCTGGGGTTTGCAGCCGAACGCTCTTTACCTGTTTTCCGTCCTAGCTTTTTAAAGGCGGTGCAGAAGTCAGCACACAGCAACACATCGACAGGAGCCTCTTCTGCAGTCAAAGAAGTTCTATTGTTTGTTGATACCTTCAACAATCATATCGATGTTGAAAATGCACAGGCTGCACAGCAAGTGCTCGAAGCTGCGGGTTACACCGTGCACTTCAACACCGTGCCGAACGAACGACCTCTCTGCTGCGGCCGTACTTTCTTGTCTGCAGGCTTGGTTAAACAGGCTAAACAAGAAGCGCGTCGTGCCCTGGATGCACTCACCCCTTTCGTGAAACGCGGCGTGCCCATCGTGGGTTTAGAGCCCTCTTGCCTATTAACCATGCGCGATGAGTTCTTGCAGTATGGTTGGGGTGAGGAAGCTAAGGCTTTGAGTGAAAGCGCCCTTCTATTTGAGGAATTCCTGGTCCGCGAACATAAAGCGAATCGGCTCAACCTTTCACTCTCAGCCATTGATATCGATACCGTGATGTTGCACGGTCATTGTCACCAAAAAGCATTTGATGCCTTGACACCAGTGCAGACCGTGCTGAGCTGGATTCCAGGGGTGACAGTCTCAACAATCGAGTCATCGTGCTGTGGTATGGCTGGAAGTTTTGGCTATGAAGCGGAACACCACGAGGCGTCTCTTGCCATGGCTGAGCTTGCTCTCCTACCGGCAGTGCGCAAGCGCAAGCCTAATACTGTCGTGGTCGCTGATGGCACAAGTTGCCGTCATCAAATCCATGATGGTGCGCAAACAGAGGCCATACACACGGCCCGACTTCTGGCACGTGCTCTAAGCTCCCGCGCTTGATCTCAATATCGCTTACCGATCATTTTAATTTCTTTATATCGAGTCACTTATGAACAGCACAATCAAAACACTTTTAGAAGAGCGCGTTTCGGCAAACTGGTTCGACGCAGCACGCAGTCTGAACCAACAACAGATCGAAGAACTTGTGCGCCTCGCGACACTTGCCCCCACTGCGTTCAATTATCAAAACTGGAAGTTCATCGCGGTTCAATCAAAAGAAGCCAAAGAACGCCTCAAAGCAGTCTCTTACCGACAACAAAAAATCGTCGATGCGGCCGTGACCTTCATCGTCTGCGGCAAAATGCAAGCGCACAAGGGCTTAGCACATTCGATCGCCCCAACCGTTGCAGCGGGAATTATTGATCAAACGATGGCTGATTCATGGGTGGCGATGGCGCACGGTAGCTTAGATAACAATCCTGAGCGCCAACGCGACGAAGCAATTCGTTCTGCCTCGATGGGCGCGATGACGCTCATGCTCGCAGCGCAAGGCATGGGACTCGTCAGTGGCCCGATGATTGGTTTTGATCCCGCTGGCGTGGCAAAAGAATTTAATTTGTCAGCCGATGATATTCCGGCTATGCTCGTCGCCGTGGGCTACAGTGCACCAGGCAACTGGTCACAAAAACCCAGACTCCCCGTCGAGGAAGTGCTCTCTATCGTTTAAGAAGCCTTCGGCAATTTACGCCGCAAAGGAATCAATCACGTGTCCTGGTCCTTCTGCCAGCTCCACGTAATTTTTACCGTCGTGCACCAGGCAGCCATTGACCCAAACGCCATGTATGCCGTGCGCGGAACGAAGCTTGCGCGCCCCACCACCCGGCAGATCATGCGCAGTCTCTAGCTTGGACATCCCAACCGTGGCAGGATCAAACAACAAGAGATCGGCGGGCGATCCTTCGAGCAAACGCCCACGGTTTGGGATCTTGAAGCGATCTGCTGGTTGGCTCGTCAAGCGCCGAACGCCCTCTTCCAGCGTAAAGTGTCCAGTCTCTCGGACCCAGTGCGCCAAAAAGTGCAATCCAAAGGCCGCATCACACATATAGATCAAATGCGCACCGGCATCCGACAAGGTCACCACTGACGACGCGTGCTTTAGCAAGGGAGCAACACCTTCATCGATGTGATTGAAGAATTTACCGATGACATGATTCTGTAGATCTTCTTTGATCGCGAGATCAAAGAATGCATCGAGCGGCTCCACGCCCCAACGACGCCCGAGCTCTTCGAAGGTCAGTCCCTCAAGTTCCTTGTGCTCTGGCTTGGAAACCTCCCCCACCTCGAGGTACTTCCAATCACCCAAAAATAAAATTCCAGGCTTGAGG
>JBILJY010000023.1:0-19910 GCA_044376975.1 Burkholderiaceae bacterium
GGTCAACGGTATTGAAGACATCGGTATCAGTACAACCATTTGCTCGCCTGACAAAGTAGAAGGTCTTCCGCTTCTTAAAATCGATGAGCCTACGCTCACGATGAACTTCATGGTGAATACAAGCCCTCTGGCAGGACGCGAAGGCAAGTATGTGACGAGCCGTCAGATACGTGAGCGTCTGGATCGTGAGCTCAAGTCCAACATGGCCTTGCGTGTACGTGAGACCGACGACGACACGGTGTTTGAAGTGTCTGGTCGTGGCGAACTACATTTGACGATTCTGATTGAGACGATGCGTCGCGAAGGCTACGAGATGGCGGTATCGCGTCCTCGTGTGGTGTTCAAAGAAGAAAATGGCGTCAAGCTTGAGCCCTATGAGAACTTGAGTATTGATCTTGAAGACAACACGCAGGGCGGCGTGATGGAAGAGCTCGGTATGCGTAAAGCAGAACTGCTCGATATGGTCAGCGATGGTCGCGGTCGTACGCGTCTCGAGTATCGCGTGCCCGCCCGCGGACTGATTGGTTTTCAGGGCGACTTCATGACCATGACGCGCGGTAATGGGTTGATGAGCCATACTTTTGATGCGTATGGCCCCGTCAAAGACGGCCTGCTTGGCGAGCGTCGCAATGGCGTGTTAATTAGCCAAGACGATGGCGCTGCTGTGGCCTATGCGCTGTGGAAATTGCAAGATCGTGGTCGCATGTTTGTGTCGCATAATGATCCAGTCTACGAAGGCATGATCATTGGTATCCACAGCCGTGATAATGACTTGGTCGTGAATCCGATCAAGGGCAAGCAGTTGACCAACGTTCGCGCCTCAGGCACGGATGAGGCTGTTCGCTTGGTTCCGCCCGTCGATTGCAGTTTGGAGTATGCCGTTGAGTTCATCAGCGACGATGAGCTTGTGGAAGTCACCCCAAAGAGTATCCGTTTGCGCAAGCGCTACCTGAAAGAGCACGAGCGCAAGAAGATGTCTAGGGAAGGCGCTTAACGAGTTAAGCGCCGGGTTCCCTGGCGCTTAAATTCCACCCAAACAGACGTACTTCATTTCCATGAAGTCGTCCATGCCATAGACAGACCCTTCGCGGCCAAGCCCTGACTGCTTGACGCCGCCGAAGGGCGCCATTTCGTTCGAAATTAAGCCGGTATTGACACCGACCATCCCGTACTCGAGCGCTTCTGCGACCCGAAAGATTCTGCCGATGTCTCGACTATAGAAGTACGAAGCTAAACCGTAGTCTGTGTTGTTCGCCAAGCGAATGACTTCAGCCTCATCTGTGAATTTGACGACGGGTGCGACCGGTCCGAACGTCTCTTCACGCATGCACAACATATCTTCATTGATATTGGCCAGCACAGTCGGTTGATAGAATCTACCACCACGACTATGTGCAGCCCCGCCGGTGACTACCTTTGCGCCTTTTGCAATCGCGTCTGCTACATGCTCTTGCACCTTAGCGATTGCGGCATCGTCTATGAGCGGACCTGTGGTCACTTTGTCTTCAAAGCCTTCTCCGACAGAGAGCGTGCCTGATACACGTGCAGCAAGCTTTTCAACGAAGCTGTCATAGACTTTCGCATGAACGTAAAAGCGATTGGTACAAACGCAGGTTTGGCCAGCGTTGCGATATTTTGAAATCATCGCGCCCTCGATGGCTGCATCGAGATCAGCGTCTTCAAACACGATGAAGGGGGCGTGTCCGCCAAGTTCCAGAGACATTTTTTTAATACTAGAGGCACTTTGTTGCATCAGGATCCGACCCACGGGTGTGGAACCCGTGAAAGTGACTTTGCGAACGACCGGGCTTGCGCAAAGTACTTTGCCGATCGCGATGGAGTTATCACTGTCAGCGGTGATGATGTTGAGCACCCCCGGTGGAATGCCAGCTTGCTCCGCAAGCACAGCGAGAGCCAACGCTGAGAGAGGGGTTTGCTCCGCGGGCTTGAGCACGATCGTGCAACCCGCGGCAATGGCAGGCGCGACTTTGCGGGTGATCATCGCATTGGGAAAGTTCCAAGGCGTAATGGCTGCACAAACTCCGATCGGCTCGCGTAATACCAACATGCGATTGGTCGCGAGTGGAGCAGAAATCGTGTCGCCCATGACGCGTTTGGCTTGCTCGGCAAACCACTCAACAAAGGAAGCGCCATAGGCAATCTCGCCCTTGGCTTCAGCGAAGGGCTTGCCTTGCTCCAGCGTCATGATGCGAGCGAGATCATCGGTATGCGCGATGATCAGATCAAACCATTTGCGCAGAATATTCGAGCGCTCTTTGGCCGTGCGCGCCCGCCATGCCGGGAACGCGCGGCTTGCCGCTGCAATAGCCTGCTCGGCTTGCTTGGCGCCTAAGTTACTCACATGAGCAATGTTGCTGCCAGTGGCTGGATTATCGACGGCGAACTCGGCGCCATCCGGCGCATCCACCCACTTGCCATCGATATACGACTGCGTGCGGAGCAGCTCAGGGTTATTTAATTTCATCGGGAAAACTGCGCGATCCATGGTGTGACCTATTTGAATAATTAAGAGACTGTTTCAATTTACTGCCAAGCGCGACAAGCGTGCTTGATTAAACGCAAATGTCCATTGGCTTCATACGGGCTTATTGGGTTGTTGCTTTAGCAAGTCAGGGTGCTGTGCAAAGAATATTTTGAAATGTTCGGCAATGCGTGCTGGATCATCTTCGATAAAGAAGTGCATGCCAGCCAGATTGTTGACCAACCCGCTTTGTTCGAGTTGCTCCTTAATCCAGTCCATCAACCCGCCCCAGAACACTTGTCCGACTAGAATTACCGGCACGGTGGGGATTTTCCCCGTTTGCATCAGGGTGACCGCTTCGAATAACTCATCAAGCGTGCCAAAACCGCCTGGTAGGACGACATATCCCGCGCTGTGCATGAAAAAAGTCGATTTGCGCGACACAAAGTGCCGAAAGGCCAAGCTGGTTGTCAGGTACTCATTACGCTTGGCTTCCTTTGGTAAGGTGATGTGCAAGCCGATGCTTGCGCCACCCGCCTCAAAAGCGCCTTTGTTTGCGGCTTCCATGATTCCCGGGCCTCCGCCTGCGATAATAGCGAAGCCCGCTTTGGCGAGTTGCGCGGCGATCGTCTCGCTCAGGGTGAAATAGGGCGAGTCACGCTTAATCCTAGCACTACCAAAAATACTGATTGCGGGGCCGACGGAGGCTAAAGTCTCTGCGGCGTGCACCATCTCTGACATAATTTGGGTTGCCTGCTCAGTGATCGGCGAAACCAATTCTTTTTTGTAGCCCATGAAAAAAACCTTATTGCTAGTGGATGGATCGAGTTACCTCTATCGGGCATTTCATGCCATGCCCGATTTGCGCAACGCGCAAGGAGAACCCACAGGTGCAATATACGGCGTAGTCAATATGATGCGCAAACTGATCCAAGACTATAAGGCTGACTATGCCGCCTGTGTCTTTGATGTCAAGGGTAAGACCTTCCGGGATGATTTGTATCCAGAGTACAAGTCGCATCGCCCACCCATGCCGACTGAACTCGCCAGTCAGATTGAGCCCATCCATGCCGCCGTGCGTGCCTTGGGCTGGGCCGTTTTAGGCGTACAGGGCGTTGAAGCAGACGATGTGATCGGCACCTTGGCACAATGGGCAACGACGCATGATGTGCATACGATCATCTCCACGGGCGACAAGGACCTGGCGCAACTTGTGACCTCGCATGTCACCTTGGTCAATACGATGTCAGGCGAGCGGCTAGACCCGCCTGCGGTCTATCAAAAATTTGGGGTTTCCCCTGAACGCATTGTGGATTACCTCATGCTTGTCGGTGATACGGTCGATAACGTGCCAGGTGTCCAAAAAGTTGGCCCTAAAACGGCTGCGAAGTGGATCGAAGAATACGGCTCGGTCGAGGCGCTCGTGGAACGCGCACAAGAGATTAAGGGTGTTGCTGGCGAAAATTTACGTGCGGCAATTAGTCAATTCCCCTTGACGCGCGAGCTACTCACGGTCAAGACGGATTGTGATCTCGTAGCCGAGGTACCCGAAATCGCTGTGCTGACGCCCAAGCCACCACAGCGCGACGATTTGATTGCCTTATTCGAACGTTACGGTTTTCGGTCGTGGTTGCGAGAGCTAACTGGCGAGGAGTCGCGGGTTCCGGCGGGCGATACACGTGTCGCGCCTGAAGCGGTTCGGCCAGCGGCCCCTGCACAAACAAAATACGAGATGGTGACAGATTGGGAGGCGCTGCAACGTTGGCTGGATCGTGCGCGGTCCGCAGCATGTGTTGCGTTAGACACGGAGACGACGTCGCTCGAGCCTCTGCAAGCAAGATTAGTCGGAATTTCGCTCAGCGTGGCTCCTGGGCAAGCTTGCTATATTCCTGTGGCGCATCGTGGCACACAGGCGCAGGATCAGCTGCCCCGCACTGAAGTTCTAGCCAAAATGAAGTCTTGGTTAGAGGACACCGCATCGACCAAGTTATTGCATCACGCAAAATATGACACGCACATTTTCGCTAATGAGGGGATTGACCTCCAAGGTGTGGCGGATGACACCATGTTGCAAGCATATGTGTTGGAATCTCACCGAGGCGTAGGGTTAGACGAGTTAGGTCAACGCTATTTAGGTGTGAAGGGTGTCACCTTCGAGGAGTTGTGCGGCAAGGGTGCGCATCAGATCTGTTTTGATGAAGTTGATCTTGAACGCGCGACGCAATACGCCTGCGAAGACGCTGACTTCACGTTGCGACTGCACGAGGTGCTGCGGCCACAAGTCAAGAATGATCCGAAGCTCGAGTTCGTTTATCAGCTTGAGATGAAGGTATCGCGTGTCTTGTTTGAAATCGAACGCACAGGTGTCAAGATCGACTCAGTTGAACTTGGGCGGCAAAGCCATGTGCTTGGGCAAGAGATGCTCGAGCTCGAGCAGCGTGCCTACACATTGGCGGGTCAGCCCTTTAATTTGAACTCTCCAAAACAGTTAGGTGAGATTCTTTTCGGTCGAATGCAGTTGCCGGTGGTGCGCAAGACTGCTGGGGGCGCTCCTTCCACGGACGAGGAAGTGTTAACCAAGCTGGCTGAAGACTATCCTTTGCCGCAAGTCTTACTTGAGTATCGTGGCTTAGCCAAACTGAAGTCGACCTACACCGATAAATTGCCCCGTATGGTCAATGCGACAACGGGTAGGGTGCACACGCACTATGCGCAGGCTGCGGTCATTACAGGCCGCTTGGCGTCGTCCGAGCCTAACTTACAAAATATTCCTGTGCGTTCTGAGGCAGGTCGTCGCGTGCGTGAGGCCTTTGTCGCAAGTGGGGGTGTGATTGTCTCTGCAGACTATTCGCAAATTGAATTGCGCGTGATGGCGCACGTGTCGAACGATGCGAATTTACAGCGGGCTTTTGCTGCTGGCGAAGATATCCATCGGGCGACCGCCTCTGAAGTGTTTGGCGTAAGCCTGGCCGAGGTGTCGTCCGAGCAACGTCGAGCGGCTAAGGCGATTAATTTTGGCTTGATTTACGGGATGGGTGCATTTGGTTTGGCGAGTAATCTGGGCATCACGCGCGATGCGGCGCAGTCTTATATCGACCGCTACTTCGCGCGCTACCCAGGTGTTGCGCAGTACATGGCCGAGACCCGCACGCTTGCGCATGCCCAAGGCTATGTCGAAACCGTGTTTGGTCGCCGTTTGTGGCTAGCCGATATCAACGCAGCAGGCGCAAGACGAGCGGGTGCTGAGCGCGCTGCCATCAATGCGCCAATGCAAGGCACAGCAGCTGACCTAATTAAGCTGGCGATGGTGGCGGTGCAGGACTGGCTCAAAGCAGAAGGCTTGCAGACAAAGATGGTGATGCAGGTCCACGATGAACTCGTACTGGATGTGCCGCAGCAGGAGTTGGAGCAAATTCGAATGAAATTACCGAGTTTGATGTGCGATGTAGCTGCCTTGAAGGTCCCACTTGTCGCAGAAGTGGGTGTGGGACCTAACTGGGAGCAGGCGCACTAGCGCTCCCAGGCGCCTGCCGCCCGGGAGCGTTAAGGTTTAGACCACCCGCATGTTTTGCAAGGCTTGAATCCGTGCGTTGATGGGCGGGTGCGTGGCGAACATCGCGCCCAAGCCACCACCACCAGTAATGCCCGACGCTTCAAAGCTTTTTGGCAGTTCGCCTGGAGTGATTCCACCCAAACGAGCTAGCGCACGGATCATAGGCTCACGCGAGTTCAGTAACTGAGCTGAGCCAGCGTCGGCTCGGTACTCGCGCTGACGCGAGAACCAGGCCACGATTAAGCTCGCAGCGACACCGAAGGCGATCTCGCACACAATCACCGTTGCGTAGTAGCCCATGCCCATCCCGCGCTCGTTCTTGAGCACGACTCGGTCGACGAAGTAACCGACCACGCGAGCCAGGAAAACCACAAAGGTGTTGACCACGCCCTGAATAAGCGTCAGGGTCACCATATCGCCGTTCGCGATGTGAGCGACTTCGTGTGCCAACACTGCCGAGATTTCTTCTTCGGTCATGCTGTCCAACAGTCCTGTTGAGACGGCAACGAGGGAATCGTTCTTGAACGCACCCGTTGCAAAGGCGTTTGGCTCACCCTCGTAGATGGCAACCTCTGGCCGGCCAATACCAGCCCGGTCAGCGAGTTGATGCACCGTGTCCACGAGCCAAGACTCGCGTGGGCCGCCAGGCGCCTGCGGATCGATGATCTGGGCGCCAGTGCTCCATTTCGCCATGGGTTTGCTAATCAACAGTGAGATGAACGAACCGGTAAAGCCGACGATCAAAGAGAAGATCAGCAGCATCGGGAGGTTCAGGCCCTGCTCGGTCATGAAGCGGTTAACGCCCAGAATGCTCAGCGTAGCGCTAAGCACCAGCATGACAGCGAGGTTAGTCACTAAAAACAAGATGATTCGTTTCATGATCTCAAATTAAAAGTTAAACACACAATGACCATAGGGTTATGAGGCGCACCGATCAGAAATCTCTGCGTCGATTGCGTGATCATATCGCTTGGACGCTCAGTCTGGCAAAGAGTTCCCGGGGCTCGCACCGAGGGTGTTGCGATACCACTCATGGAAATGTTGCATCCCATCCTCCATTGGAGATTGGTAGGGGCCTGTTTCACTGACACCTCGCTTGAGCAAGGCCAAGCGTCCTGCGTCCATCCGCTCAGCGATTTCGTCGTCTTCTACTGCAGTTTCCATGTAGGCCTCGCGCTGCGCTTCCACGAACTCGCGCTCAAAGAGAGCGATCTCTTCTGGGTAATAGAACTCGACAATATTGACCGTTTCTTGCGGTGACTTCGGGTAGAGCGTCGACAACACGAGCACGTGTGGATAAAGCTCGATCATGTGCGTCGGAAAATACGTTACCCAGACGGCTCCGAAGTCAGGGGCCTGCCCGCGGCGGAATTGCATCAGTTTGTCATGCCATACCTTGTAGGCGGGCGTGCCGGGTTGCGACAGGGCCTGATGCACCCCAACACGTTGCATACTGTATTGGTCGGTAAATTCCCACGATAGGTCATCGCAAGTCACAAAATGACCTAGCCCGGGGTGGAAGGGGGCGACGTGGTAATCCTCTAGGTAAACCTCAATAAAAGTTTTCCAGTTGTAATTGCACTGGTGAACTTCGACGTGATCCAGTACGTAGTCCGAGAAGTCGAACTCCGGACGGGCAAACAGTTTGCCAATGTCCGCGACTGGATCGCGTGGGCCCTCAAAGAGCAGCCCATGGCAGTCTTTAATTGAAAAGCGTTCAAGATTCAGGCAAGGCTTATCGTCAAACTGAGGGGCCCCAAGCAAGCGGCCTTGCTTATCGTAGGTCCAGCGGTGCAAGGGGCAGACGATATTGCCGCCAGTACCCACAAGGTTGCCATGGGTATTCCCATGCCCCCCCACATTACCGGTTGTGCCACCAAGCATCAATGCTTGACGGTGTCGACAAACGTTTGATAGGAGTTCAACACCAGACTCTGCACGAACGAGCACCCGCCCATTGTTTTCATGGGACAACGTACGCCAGTCTCCCCGGTTGGGCACACCCTTTTGATGTCCAACATAGGTAGAGGACTGTTTAAAAATACTTGCTTGCTCGCGGGCAAATAGCGCGGGGTCAAAGTACGCGCTAACGTCTAGCTGTGTGCGAGCGGGCGCCAAATGCGCCATCCGACCAATGTCGGTCATGATTCCCTCCGCACGGATAAAAATGCCAGGACGGACATTACCGTACTGGCGCGAAGAAAAATCGGATTGGCCGATCACCATAAAAAAACGATTGTACCCCAAGGGTTGGGCGGGCGATGTTCTCGTACAATAGATAGCTTGCCTATTGTCAGGTTAATCTTTAACCCAGCCCTGAACGGAGTTTTGCTTGCCCAAAGCTAACAAATCTGTGGCCGAACTAACGGCGTCTGATCGCGAGGATCTTGATCCGACTCTGCCTCAAGACTTCGAAACTGCGCTTTTGCAACTTGAGGCGCTTGTGGCATCGATGGAGTCAGGCACGTTACCGCTCGAAGAGTCCCTGGCAGCTTATCGCCGCGGGGTGGCCTTGACACGCATCTGCCAAGAGCGCCTGGCGCAGGCCGAGCAACAGGTCAAGGTGCTTGAGTCTGGGATGCTCAAGCCCTTTGAGGGATTGGATCGCGAAGCGTCATGATGGTGGCAGAAAGTGCCTTGACGAGTTGGCTCACCGAGCGTGCGCAGCATATCGAGCAGGTGCTCGAGCGTTTGCTGCCTCCAGCCGACCAAGTACCTGCCCGGCTCCACCAAGCAATGCGTTATGCCGTGCTAGGCGGAGGCAAACGGGTGCGTGCCGCGCTAGTGTATGCGGCCGGGTACGCGGGTGTGCGTCCGGGGGCCGTGACCAGTGACATTAATGAGTCGTTGGATCGTGCAGCAGCAGCAGTCGAACTTGTACATGCCTATTCGCTGGTGCATGATGACTTGCCGTGCATGGACGATGACATGCTGCGCCGAGGACGTCCGACCCTGCATGTGCAATATGATGAAGCAACGGCGTTATTGGCGGGCGATGCCTTGCAACCGCTTGCTTTTGATTTGTTAGCGCAAATGCCCCTGGCCCCGGAAGCGGTCGTGAGAGCAACGCGGCTGTTGGCACAGGCGGCTGGCAGTCTTGGAATGGCGGGCGGTCAGGCGATTGATTTGGCAAGCGTGGGTAAAACCTTATCTCAGCAAGAGTTGCAACAAATGCACTTGCTTAAAACCGGGGCTCTACTCGCGGCGAGCGTAAAGCTTGGAGGGCTTGTGGCGGGTGCGCAGGCGACGCAAGAACGCTGCTTAGACGACTATGCCAGTGCGATTGGTTTGGCGTTTCAAGTGGTGGACGATGTATTAGATGTGACCACTGATACGGCCAAGCTTGGTAAAACGGCAGGCAAAGATGCTGCCGCAAACAAACCCACGTATGTGACCCTGATGGGGTTAGAGGGCGCGCAGTCGCTCGCCTCCTCATTGCATCAAACGGCACGCCAGGCCTTGTTGCCGCTAGGCGATACGGGCACCTTGTTGGGTGGGTTAGCAGACTTTATTGTGTTGCGTGATCACTAATGGTTGTGATCCGATACGAACAAACTGATTGAGCGCTATGTCAACAGATTTACTAAATCGAATTCACCGTCCGTCTGACTTAAAAGGGTTGGATCGGCGTGGCCTCCAACAACTAGCCGATGAGTTACGTGGATTTGTGCTGCAGTCGGTCTCGCGGACTGGCGGGCATCTATCTTCGAATCTCGGAACGGTTGAGTTGACCGTCGCGTTGCACTACGTTTACGACACGCCGCACGATCGCATTATTTGGGACGTGGGTCATCAGTCCTATCCGCACAAGATTTTGACGGGTCGTAAAGAGCAGATGGCCGGCCTGCGCCAGTTTGGTGGTATCTCCGGATTTCCCAAGCGCAGCGAGTCCGAGTACGACGCCTTTGGCACGGCGCATTCATCCACCTCGATTTCTGCAGCGCTCGGCATGGCCGTAGCATCTCGTAATGCAGGTGTATGGCGTCAGCACATTGCCGTGATCGGAGATGGCGCGATGTCAGCGGGCATGGTGTTTGAGGCGATGAATAACGCGGGTGTGACGCCCGACATTAATTTGCTGGTGATTTTGAATGACAACGACATGTCGATCTCGCCGCCGGTAGGCGCGCTCAATCGCTATTTCGCTCGTCTCATGTCCGGTCAGTTTTACGCGGCTGCTAAAAACATGGGGCGCGCTGTGTTGCAACATGTGCCACCCGTGCTCGAGTTGGCACGCCGCTTTGAAGAACACGCAAAAGGGATGGTGACGCCAGCCACCCTGTTCGAGGAAATGGGCTTTAATTATGTCGGGCCCATTGATGGACACGATTTGGACGCCTTAATTCCGACATTACAAAATATGCGTGCTTTGAAGGGACCGCAGTTTTTGCATGTCGTAACAAAGAAAGGGCAGGGTTATAAGCTGGCTGAAGCGGATCCTGTGCTCTACCATGGCCCCGGAAAGTTTGATCCAGCAGTGGGCATTCAGAAACCCGCTGCAGCACCCAAGACGACCTTTACGCAAGTATTTGGGTCCTGGTTATGCGATATGGCCGAGCATGATCCCAGGCTAACCGGTGTGACACCCGCGATGCGCGAAGGTAGTGGCATGGTGGAGTTCGAAAAACGCTTCCCCAAGCGCTATTTTGATGTGGGTATTGCCGAGCAGCACGCGGTGACCTTCGCTGCAGGTTTGGCCTGTGAGGGGCAGAAGCCGGTGCTGGCGATTTACTCAACGTTTTTGCAGCGTGGCTACGACCAACTGATACACGATGTCGCGCTACAAAATCTCGATGTGACGTTTGCCTTAGATCGTGCGGGACTCGTGGGGGCTGATGGTGCAACGCACGCTGGAAATTACGATATTGCCTTTCTGCGTTGCATCCCGAACATGGTGGTCGCAACCCCTTCAGATGAAAACGAAACCCGTCTGCTGCTGAGCACCTGTTATCAGCACCCCGGTCCGGCTTCCGTTCGATACCCGCGGGGCTCTGGCGCTGGTGCAATCATTTCGGCGGGCTTAGATACCGTCCCTGTGGGACGGGGGATTGTGCGTCGGCAGGGCAAGGATCTTGTTGTGTTGGTGTTTGGCACTTTGCTGCCGGCGGCGCTAAAAGTTGCTGAGGTATTAGACCTCACGGTTGTGGATATGCGTTTTGTGAAGCCACTTGATACCGCTTTGGTGTTGCAGATGGCCTCAGAGCATCGAGGTTTAGTGACCCTAGAAGAGGGGGCACTTATGGGTGGGGCGGGAAGTGCCGTGACAGAAGCTCTTAATGCAGCAGGGGTCGTTTGCCCTGTTCTTCAGCTGGGCCTTCCTGACCGCTTTATCGATCATGGCGAGCAGGGTGCACTGTTGGCGAGTGTTGGTCTGGATGCCGCTGGTATTGAGCGTTCGATACGAACTCGTTTTCTCAGCTAACTTGCGTTCCAAGCGTAAATACGCGAAAATACAAGGCTTTCTTGCTCGACCAGCCAATATTTGGCTCTGGCGGGCTGTCCCCGGCGTTTTGTCTTCATACAGGGCGCCGGACATCCTTAGGAGTGCATTGCATGCGCCATTATGAAATTGTTTTTATCGTTCACCCAGACCAAAGCGAGCAAGTGCCCGCGATGGTTGAGCGCTATCAAGCGTTAGTGACGACCCAAGGCGGTAAAGTTCACCGCACAGAAGACTGGGGTCGTCGTCAACTGGCTTACCCAATTCAAAAACTCGTGAAAGCGCACTATTTGTGCTTCAACATTGAGTGCGGTCAGGCAACGCTCGACGAACTCGAACATTCTTTCCGTTACAACGATGCCGTGTTGCGTCACCTTGTCATCAAGACCAAAGCTGCTCAAACTGAGCCTTCGCTCATGATGAAGCAGGTCGAGCGCGATGAGGCGCGTAAGGCATCAGCTGAGTCGATGTCCGACGACGTTGAGTAATCCGGATTTGTTGTGAATCGGCTTGAAGTGCAGGGGCAGATCGCAGAGCTTTTTCCCTTAAGGTACACACCATCTGGGGTTCCAGTTCTCGAATTCTTACTCTCACATGAATCCGAAGTGATCGAAGCAGGCCAGCCTCGTCGCGTTACCCTCGGTATTACGGTAGTTGCGATGGCAGACCTAGCACAGATGACTCACACAATAAGTTTAGGGCGCTCAGTAAACGTTCAAGGATTTCTGGCACCGGTTAGAAAAGATTCTCAAAAATTTAGGCTGCATGCGCAGCGCATCGAACAAATTTGAATAGGGCATATCATGGCTTTCTTCGGTAAACGCAAAGAAAAAAAGAAGTTCACTCAACAAAATCCGCTTTTTAAGCGTCGTAAGTTTTGTCGCTTTAGCGCCGCTGGTGTTGATGAAATCGATTACAAAGATCTCGACACACTGCGTGACTTCATTCAGGAAAACGGCAAGATTATTCCTGCTCGTCTGACTGGTACCAAGGCTATTTATCAGCGTCAACTCGACTCAGCAATCAAGCGTGCTCGCTTTTTGGCTCTGTTGCCTTTCACTGACAACCACAACTGATCCCGAGGCCTACTATGCAAATCATTCTTCTCGAAAAAGTCGTTAACGTAGGGAATCTCGGTGAAGTCGTGCGCGTGCGTGATGGTTACGCCCGCAACTTCCTGATCCCTCAGAAAAAAGCACGTCGGGCGACCGAGTCTGCTCTCAAAGAGTTCGAACTCCGACGCGCTGAGCTCGAAAAAGCTCAAGCTGAAAAACTGGTTGCTGCCCAAGCACTTGGCCAGCGTATGGAAAGCTTCTCGTTGAGCATCACCCAGAAAGCTGGGGTGGATGGTCGCCTGTTTGGGTCCGTGACCAACATGGACATTGCGACTGGTTTGGTTGCTGCCGGCTTTGGTGGCATTGAAAAAGCGCAAGTGCGTCTGCCTGAAGGTCCACTCAAGACTGTTGGTGAATTCCCAGTGCAAGTTTCCTTGCATCCAGATGTTGTGAGTAGCATTACGGTCGTCGTGGTTGGCGATCTGGTTTAAGTTCGCATAGAACCCATCAAAAAGCCGGCTTGAGCCGGCTTTTTGATTTTTAATACAACGTGATGCTTAACTCTGATCTTCCGTTTCAGCGCGCGCTTACCCAATGGCTTGCAGAGCATGCCTCTGAGCCTTCCTCAGTGCACTTTGTCGATATCGACGGGCACCGCTGCGTTGTTAAATTGCGAAGGCCTAAGTTCGCAGACAAGCTGATGTGCGCAGTGCACTATGTGCGGGCGTGGGTGTTGTCTTGTCTGTGCTGGCTGGTGTTGGGAGAGCGGCCGCGCGTTAATGTACTCATGCAGACAACGCTTGGCGATGAGGCACGAAAGCTTGAGTTTTTATCCCGACATGGGTGGCGAGTGCCAAATGTTTGGAGGCATACGCCCGATGTTTTAGTGCTCGAGTATGTCGGCCAAGACTTGCCTTATCTTATCCGGATTGACACGCCCGCCGCACGCTTAATCTGGATGGATCGTGCAGCCCAGGATTTAGCGGCGTTTCATCGTGCTGGTTTCGTGCATGGTGGAGCGCAACTCCGAAACCTGATGTGCGAGGGGGCTACTCTGACAAGGATCGACTTCGAGGAAAATATAGGCGAAGCCTTGTCCCGACCTTTGGGGCAGGCCTATGACGTCTATCAGATGGTTTCCTCAATGGCTGGGCTGAGGGGTAGGCAGTTTGGCATCACTGAGCGTCAAGACTTATCGCTACGCCTGCTTCAGGCTTACCTTGCAGCGAACCCCGATCCGTCGGTCAAAGAAGCTTTACAGAGAATCTCCGCGGCCATGGCGTGTATTCAAAAATATCTTGGATGGTTACTAAAGTGTCTTCCCGGCCGAGATATCAGAGGATTCTTGTACGTCACCGATGCCTTACGGTTATCATTACCAGATGAATAATGCACCTGATCCTCAGTTGGAATACCTGCGCGTTCCCCCTCACTCGGTCGAGGCGGAACAGTCGGTATTAGGTGGCCTTTTGCTCGATAACGCCGCTTGGGAACGCATCACGGATGTCGTAAACGAAGAAGATTTCTATCGATTTGATCATCGATTGATTTGGCATCATATCGCCAGACTAATTAACTTATCACGTGCCGCGGATGTGGTGACGGTTCATGAGTCGATTGCGAGCGTCGGTAAATCCGAAGAGGTTGGTGGCTTAGCTTACCTAAACGCACTCGCGCACAACACGCCCTCTGCAGCAAACATACGTCGTTACGCTGAGATCGTGCGGGAACGTTCGATGTTGCGCAAGCTAGTGAGCGTCGCGGATGAGATTGCCGCAACAGCCTTCAATCCGCAGGGTAAAGAGGCGCGGCAACTGCTCGACGAGGCCGAGTCTAAAGTTTTTAAAATTGCGCAAGAAGGCGCCAAAGCCACGACAGGGTTTCGTGAGATCCAGCCCTTGCTGTCTGAGGTTGTAGAGCGGATTGACGAGCTGTATCACCGCGAGGGTAATACTGACGTCACAGGTGTGCCGACAGGCTTCACGGACTTAGATCGCATGACCTCCGGGCTACAGGGAGGAGATCTCGTCATTGTGGCAGGTCGTCCTTCAATGGGTAAGACTTCGCTTGCGATGAACATCGCTGAACACGTGGCCATTGAGCATGGCTTACCTGTGGCGGTATTCTCGATGGAGATGGGTGCGGTGCAGCTCGCGATGCGGATGTTGGGCTCGGTGGGTATGCTTGATCAGCATCGGATGCGAACTGGTAAGCTGCTTGCAGATGACTGGCCTCGTGTGACCCATGCCGTTCAGCGGATGCAGGATGCGCAACTCTATATTGACGAAACGCCGGCACTGAGTTCGGTAGAAGTGCGCGCACGTGCACGCCGCTTGGCGCGCCAGTGCGGCCGCTTAGGGCTGATCGTCATCGATTACTTGCAGTTGATGGGTGCAAGCTCATCTGGAGAAAATCGTGCAACAGAAATCTCGGAAATCAGTCGTTCGCTTAAAGCCTTGGGCAAAGAGCTCGATTGTCCCGTGATTGCACTTTCGCAGTTGAACCGCAGTCTCGAACAACGTCCTAACAAACGTCCCGTCATGAGTGACTTGCGCGAATCAGGTGCAATTGAGCAGGATGCTGACCTGATTTTGTTTATATATCGAGATGAGGTCTATAACCCAGACTCACCCGATAAGGGGACAGCCGAAATCATTGTAGGTAAACAGCGTAATGGTCCAATCGGTACCGTACGTTTAACCTTCCAGGGTTCAAGTACACGCTTTTTGAACTTTGCCGGTGGGTCTTCTCAAGCGGGTTACTAGCTCGGCAAGAGCGTGTCGATTAGTTCAAGCTTGCCATTTCTGTTGGCACTGCGGCCACTTGCTTCGATTGAATCATTTGCTTAATTTTGACTGCATCGCCTATGCGGGTGCCTTTGCCCTCGGCATTGAGCAGCACAATCGCCGTATCACGATTATTGATACGCGCCACCATCACTAAACACTGACCCGCTTCATTGATGAAGCCAGTCTTGGAGACTTTGATATCCCAGCTAGGGTTGGTGACAAGCATATTGGTATTGCGGAACAGGGTAGGGTGTCCAGCCGAGCGAACCTCGTGCTGGTGATCGGTCGTATAAAAGCGGATTGCGGGTCGAGAAGCAGAGGCCTGTAACAGCTTGACCAAGTCGCGCGGTGTAGAGACGTTAGCGCTCGACAAGCCAGTCGGCTCGACAAAGGTTGATTGCGCCATGCCCAGTTCGCGCGCTTTCGCATTCATGGCATTAACGAAAGCGGTCATACCGCCTGGGTAAGTGCGTCCGAGTGCGTGCGCAGCACGGTTCTCAGACGACATCAGTGCTAAATGCATAAGATCGCCACGCGTGTGTTTTGCACCAACAGCTAAACGTGACCGACTGTATTTGACAACATCGACATCAGCCTGCGTGATTTGAATCACTTCACTCATCGGAAGTTTCGCATCAACGATGATGACGGCCGTCATCAATTTCGTGATGGAGGCGATCGGGCGAACGACTTGCTCATTGCGCGAATACAGCACAGCTTTGCTGTTTAAGTCTTGTACAAAAACGACGTTCGAGCGTAAACCACCTGCGGCAGCTACAACGCCTGCTGCCGTTCCTGCCGCACTCTTTCCATGGTTTGCTGCAGGGACGACGGCTTTGGCGCCAGCTGGGGCCTTCGCATTTTTAGGTGCGACCGCTCGATTCCCCTGTGGTGCTCCTGCGGGGGCTGCTTTTCTGTCGGCCGTTGACTTGGGTGCCGAGCTTTTAGTTGATTTCGCTGTTTGTTGCTTTTTCTTTTTAGTGGTGGTGCTCTTAGGTTTTGCGGCTTGTGTGGACGAGGTGCTGCTTGTGGTGGCTTGTTGCGCCTTCACGCAGACCGGAGAGACGGCAAGTGCCAAGCAGACCAAGCTTGAAATCCATGCTTTTTGTAAGGGTAAAGCGAGCTTCAAACGCATTCCCAGCGCCTCATCAAGTATAAAAACCAGTCAAATTATATACTTAGAGAGGTTAGTTAACCTAAAATTTTACGTAAAGATACCAAATATAGGGTTTATACCTAGTTTGTCTCTGGGTCTTATGCTTTGGAAAGAGCAAGCGCAAGATTGAACGCGGTGCGCAAAGACGATGGATCCGCCACACCTTGGCCAGCGATATCAAACGCTGTTCCGTGGTCCACACTCGTGCGTACAAACGGCAGGCCAACGGTCACGTTAACGCCTTGGTCCAAACCAAGATACTTAATCGGTATGAGACCCTGGTCATGGTACTGAGCCACACAAATATCAAACTCACCTTGACGTGCACGCATGAAGACGGTGTCGCCTGGCCACGGACCAGTGGCATCGATGCCTTGGGCACGCGCCAAAGCGATTGCAGGGGCGATGATGTCGAGGTCTTCATTGCCAAACTTGCGCTGTTCGCCTGCGTGCGGGTTAAGCCCTGCAACCGCCACACGCGGTGCGGGTATGCCCAGCGCCACGCATGCTCGGTGTGCAAGTTCAATGGTGCGCCGTTCGAGTTCAATCGTGAGCGTGCGAGGTACTGCAGCTAACGCAATGTGTATGGTCGCGAGGATCACACGTAACTGATCGTTAACGAGCATCATTGCAACATGCTCAGCACCTGATTGTTCAGCAAGTATTTCTGTGTGCCCAGGAAAGTCAATGCCCGCGGCGTGCATCGATTCTTTGTTCAATGGGGCGGTCACGATCGCGCGAACATGCTTTTGCATGGCATCGTCGATTGCCATACGTAAGGCTTCAACGGCAGCCGCTCCAGCGCGTGCGTCGACACGTCCTAGCGGTAGATTCTCCGGCAACACAGGCTTTGTTGGACGCACATACAGGTGACCTGGCTGAGGCAGCTGCGGAACGCTTTGTGGTGTGTCGACTGTGATGCATTGCATCGGCAAGCCCAGCATCTTCGCAGCGCGTTCGAGCGCACCGACATCACCATACACGACGCATGCAGCAGCTAAACCTTGCGCATGAAGTTTGACAACAATCTCTGGCCCGATGCCTGCTGCATCACCGACTGTGAGTGCAACCGGTAACGACATTTACAGTACTTCCCCGGCGTAGTCTGCTAACCGTGAACGCTCGCCGCGTTGCAGCGTGACACTGCCGGCATGTGGCCAGCCCTTAAAGCGATCGACCACAAATGTCAGTCCGGAGCTGCCTTCGGTTAAGTAGGGTGTATCGATCTGCGCAATATTCCCCAAACAAATCACCTTTGTACCTGGGCCTGCTCGTGTGATGAGCGTCTTCATTTGTTTGGGCGTTAAATTTTGTGCCTCATCAATGATGAGGTATTTGTTTAAAAATGTACGGCCACGCATGAAGTTTAGGGATTTGATTTTGATCTTTGAACGGATTAAATCTAAGGTCGCTGTGCGTCCCCATTCGTTTCCGCCACCGTCAGCGTCGCCCATGTTCAGGACTTCGAGGTTGTCCTCCAGTGCGCCCATCCATGGTTGCATTTTTTCTTCCTCAGTGCCTGGCAAGAAACCAATATCCTCGCCCACCGGAACCGTCACCCGGGTCATAATGATCTCGCTGTAGCGCTTGGTCTCGAGTACCTGAGCCAGACCTGCGGCAAGTGTCATCAGCGTTTTTCCAGTTCCAGCTTGACCCAGCAGAGAAACGAAATCGCACTCTGGATTCATCAGCAAGTTCATTGCAAAATTTTGTTCGCGGTTCCGTGCGGTCACACCCCAAACATTATTTTTGCCGTGTGTGAAGTCACGCAACGTTGCAAGTACCGCTGTTTTTCCGTTGACTTCGCGCACTTGCGCATATAACGGCATGGAGCCTTCAAAGTATACAAATTGATTCACCATGAACTGATTGCATAGTGGACCATTGATCCGATAGAAGGTCGTGCCACCTTGCTGCCAGGACTCGACGCCTTTGCCATGCTTATTCCAGAAGCTCTCTGGCAATTCCAGCATACCCGTGTAGAGCAGGTCCGAGTCCTCTAGGACCTGATCGTTAAAATAGTCTTCTGCCGACATCGATAGCGCACGCGCCTTAAGTCGCATGTTGATATCTTTGGATACCAGCACGACTTCGCGTGTGGGATGCTTGTCTTGTAACGCACGCACAACACCGAGAATTTGGTTGTCGGCCTTACCCATCGGGAGATCTGGCGGAAGCGTGCTAGCCATTGCCGTCGTTTGAAAAAACAAGCGTCCAACGGCGTCTTTGTGTCCTAAGCCACTTAGGGCCAGGCCTTCATCGAGTTGCCGGTGCTCGGATACCAGCGTGTCTAGCGAGCGGCTGACTTGGCGCGCGTTGCGTGCCACTTCTGACATGCCTTTCTTTTGATGATCAAGTTCTTCGAGCGTCATCATGGGCAAGAAGACGTCGTGCTCCTCGAAACGGAACAGAGAGGAGGGGTCGTGCAGCAGAACGTTCGTATCAAGAACAAATAACTTACGTACGCCTGATTCCGCTTTGGTGGTTCGGCGCGCTGGAGTGCGTGGTGCAGGCGATTTTTTTGTGGCCTGAGTTTTGCTTGGTGCGATAACCGGGGATTGTGCCGGACTTGTCGTTAAGGGCAGTTTGAATGAACTGCTTTGGTCCACAGTACCCTCACTTTGCAGGACATCGCGCGCGCCTAGCGCTGGGGCACGAGATCCTGTTTTGATTACTGGGGCGGGTGTGGCTTTCGCAGTCTGTGTAAGTGGCGGTAAGAGATCGGGTTCAGTATCGTTTAGGTCAAGTATGGCGGCAGGGCGTGTGGGCAGCTTGGGCAACGGCATACGAGACAATCTCCTGGAGTTACAACGATCGAAAAAAATTAGGTGAGACTACTAGCGGCTTGCAGCACTTCTTGGGCGTGCCCTGGCACTTTTACGCCTCGCCATGCTTGCACGAGTTTGCCACGGGCGTCGATCAGGAAAGTACTGCGTTCAATGCCACGTACCTGTTTCCCATACATTTGTTTCAATTTGATGACACCGTAGGTGTTGCAGACCACTTCGTCGGTGTCAGCAATCAGCGGAAAAGGAAGTTCGAGTTTCTTACTGAAATTTTCGTGAGACTTGAGTGAGTCGCGCGAAACCCCTATGACGACGCACGTTTGTGCCAGAAATTGATCGTGCAAATCACGGAAATTTTCAGTTTCGGTCGTGCAGCCTGGCGTGTTGTCTTTGGGATAAAAATAAAGCACGACACCGCGGCCAACGCATTGTTTGAGTGTGATTTCACCAAAGGTGCTCAGCGCCACGAATGCAGGGGCCGCTTTGCCAATCTGTACGGTCGTCATGTTAAGTGTGCTCCTTAGGTGGTGTGCTCTGGCAGCAGGGCAGCGATCACTTGGCGGCCCTCTGCCATGAGAATATTGTAGGTACGAGCAGCCGCTTGCGTGCTCATGCATTCGACCCCCACGCCAGCTTGCAACAGCGGCAG
>JBILJY010000170.1:0-5625 GCA_044376975.1 Burkholderiaceae bacterium
TGCCATTTATGGTCCACAAACCATGCTTGTGTTGACGATCGGCCAAGGTGTAGTCGCCTTTACGCTGGACCGTGAAATGGGCTCATGGATTCTGACGAGCGAGAACATCAGAATCCCAGAAGACACTAAAGAGTTCGCGATCAACATGTCGAACATGCGTCACTGGGCACCACCTGTGCGCAAGTATATTGACGAATGTTTGGCAGGCAAAGCAGGCGAGCGCGGCAAAGACTTCAATATGCGCTGGATTGCGTCCATGGTCGCAGACGTACATCGCCTCATTACGCGCGGCGGTATCTTCATGTACCCCTGGGACTCGCGCGAGCCAAACAAGCCAGGCAAGCTGCGCCTAATGTACGAAGCCAATCCGATGAGCATGCTGGTGGAGCAAGCAGGCGGCGCAGCCACCGACGGCAATCAGCGTATTTTAGATATTCAACCGACCAGCCTGCACCAGCGTGTGGGCGTAGTCTTGGGTTCTAAAAACGAGGTGGAACGCGTTACCCGCTACCACCACGACGCCAAAGTTTAAGCACCTTAAAAGCAAAAAAGCCTGCCAATTTCTCGGCAGGCTTTTTTGTGGGCAACACCCCAGCAGACTTAATCTAGGGTGAAGACCGTTGCACCCGTGGTCTTACGTGCAGCGAGCGCCGTTTGTGCAGCACCAGCCTGCTCAAGTGGATAACGCTGATCAATCCGAACTTTGATTTTTTTCTTCAGAACCAAATCAAAGAGTTCATCCGCAGCAGCTTGCATTTTTTCAGCCGTATTGACGTGCGTGCCCAGCGTTGGACGCGTGACGAACAACGAACCTTTTGCAGCGAGAATACCGAGGTTGACGCCATCGACCGCGCCAGAGGCGTTGCCATAGCTGACCATCAAACCGCGTGGCTGCAAGCAGTCAAGCGAGGTAACCCAAGTGTCTTTACCCACACCGTCATACACGACTGGGACTTTCTTGCCCTTGGTCAACTCCATGACGCGCTCGACCACGTTTTCGCGCGAATAGTCGATCACTTGCCATGCGCCGTGTGCCTTTGCCAGAGCGGCTTTCTCGGGGCTCGATACCGTACCGATGAGCTTGACGCCCAAGGCTTTTGCCCATTGGCAAGCGATCAGGCCAACGCCACCCGCAGCTGCGTGGAACAAAATAGTTTCGCCACCTTGTAAACGATAGGTCTGGCGAAACAGGTACTGAACAGTCAAACCCTTGAGCATGATTGCTGCAGCTTGCTCGTAGGTGATCCCTTTTGGCAACTTGACCACTTGTGCGGCGGGCACGTTACGCGCTTGGGCATAGCCACCTAAGGGGCTTTGGCCGTAAGCAACACGATCGCCCACTTTGAATTGTTTGACGGCTTTGCCAACCGCGATCACATCGCCCGCGCCTTCAAAGCCAAGGCCGTGAGGCAGCGGATTCTTGTAGAGGCCGTCGCGGAAATAGATGTCGATGAAGTTCAAGCCGGCTGCGTGCTGACGAATCGTGATTTCGTTATCAGCAGGAGCTGGCACTTCGATTTCGACCAGTTTTAGGACTTCGGGACCGCCGTTTTGTTCGATGCGGATGGCTTTGACGAGATTGCTCATGGATGCTCCAGACGGAAAGAAATAAAGCAATAGTTAAACAAACGATATTCGGGGCATAAATTCAATGCCGAGGGGCGAGTTTATATCGTGGCCAAGGTAAAATGAACCATTATCAAGACAATTTGTAGGGAACTATGGCCGGACACAGTAAATGGGCCAATATCCAGCACCGAAAAGGTCGCCAGGATGCGAAGCGCGGCAAACTTTGGACCAAAATTATCCGTGAGATTACCGTGGCAGCACGCGCCGGCGGCCCAGACCCGGAAGCAAATCCTCGTTTACGTATGGCCTGGGACAAGGCCATGGGCGCAAACATGCCCAAAGATAACATCCAGCGCGCGATTACCCGCGGTGCGGGCGGTGCAGATGGCGCCAACTATGACGAAATTCGCTACGAAGGCTATGGCGTCGGTGGCGCTGCGGTCGTGGTCGACTGCATGACAGACAACCGAACCCGTACGGTGGCAGAAGTGCGCCACGCGTTCTCAAAAAATGGCGGCAATCTTGGGCAAGAAGGCTCGGTCGCCTTTATGTTTACGCATTGCGGTCAGTTTATTTTTGCGCCTGGCGCCTCTGAAGACACCATCATGGAAGTTGCGCTCGAAGCTGGCGCAGACGACGTCATCACCGACGAAGAAGGTGTCGTAGAAGTCATTTGCCCGACCACAGCCTTTGCCGCGGTGCGTGATGCTCTGCAAGCAAAAGGCTTGGTACCAGAGATGTCGGACATCGTCATGAAGCCAAATAACGAAATCGAGCTCACCGGCGACGATGCAATCAAAATGCAAAAGCTGCTGGATGCACTCGAAGGACTCGATGACGTGCAAGAGGTCTACACGAACGCAGCCATCGACGAGCAAGGCGCTGACGCATGAAGCTTTTAGTCATAGGCTCTGGTGGCCGCGAACACGCCTTAGCTTGGCGTTTATTACAGTCGTCTCGCGTATCTCACGTTTATGTCGCACCTGGTAACGGCGGCACCGCTCTCATGTCGGGTGCCTCAAATCTCGAGCTCTCCGAGCCAGAGGCACTAGCCTCTTTTGTGAAAGAGCATGGTATTGCGCTCACGGTCGTGGGTCCCGAGGCTCCCTTGGCAAAAGGGGTTGTAGATACCTTTCGTCGCCATGGCTTAAAAATCTTCGGGCCGACCAAGGCAGCCGCACAACTCGAAAGCTCCAAAGATTTCGCCAAGCAATTCATGGTGCGTCACCAGATTCCAACGGCGCTATATCAAACCTTCACTGACCCGATCGCCGCACATAAATACATTGACGCACAAGGCGCACCCATTGTGATCAAGGCTGATGGCCTTGCTGCAGGCAAGGGTGTTGTCGTCGCCGAGACACTCAAACAAGCGCATGATGCGGTTGATGCCATGCTAGGAGACGGCTCGCTCGGTGCAGCCGGTGCGCGCGTCGTCATTGAAGAATGTCTGCTCGGCGAAGAAGCCAGCTTCATCGTTCTGTGCGACGGCAAGAACATACTGCCCTTGGCAACCAGTCAAGATCACAAACGGCTGAAAGATGCGGATCAAGGGCCGAACACAGGTGGCATGGGTGCCTACTCCCCCGCCCCAGTGGTGTCGCCCGCCTTGCATCAACGCATTATGCAAGAAGTGATTCGGCCCACCATTGCCGGCATGACAGCAGACGGAATTCCTTTCACTGGTTTTCTCTATGCAGGCCTAATGATTGGGCCGGGTGCTGACGCGCAGCGTGCGCTCAAAGTACTCGAGTTCAACTGCCGGATGGGTGACCCAGAAACACAACCCATCATGATGCGGATTCGTAGCGACTTGCTCGAGGTGTTTGAACACGCAGTCAACGGCACACTGGACCGAGCAAAGATTGACTGGGATCCTCGTACTGCTCTTGGCGTTGTCATGGCCAGTGCAAACTATCCAGACACACCGCGCACTGGCGACACGATTCAGGGCATTCCTGAGGCCACGGCGGACTGCGTGGTGTTTCACGCTGGCACCGCACTAAAAGACGGTGTGTTGCACACTGCAGGCGGTCGCGTACTGTGCGTCACAGCGCTAGACAATAGCGTGCGCGCGACGCAGCAGCGCGCTTACCAGGCTGTTGCGGCGATTAAGTTTGACGGTGCCCAATATCGTAGCGACATCGGCTGGCGCGCACTTGATGCGGCCAGTGGGGAGCCCCGCTAAGTGTCGAGTGTGAACCTGGCTGCCGTAGAAACCTATTTATTAGGTTTGCAGCAAAACATCGTCTCTGCACTTGAAGTCGCAGGGAATCAAAGCTTCTTGCGCGACGAATGGATACGTACGGAAGGTGGCGGTGGTATATCCCGACTCATTGAGGGCGGTGATTTATTTGAACGCGCCGGCGTGCTCTTTAGTCATGTAAAGGGTAAGACACTCCCCCCGTCTGCAACCGCGCATCGCCCTGAAGTTGCCGGGCGTGTGTGGGAGGCCATGGGCGTATCGATGGTCTTGCATCCGCGCAATCCATACATTCCAACGACGCATATGAACGTGCGTATGTTTGTCGCACAAGCACCAGAGGGCTCGGGCCAAGAAGATGTTTTCTGGTTCGGTGGCGGCATGGATCTGACGCCCTACTATGTCTTTGAAGAGGACGCCCGACATTTTCACCAGACAAATAAAGATGCACTCGCGCCACATAGTCCGACTGCCTACGCTGAATACAAAAAATGGTGTGATGAGTATTTCTTCTTAAAACACCGTAACGAAACGCGTGGCGTGGGCGGCATATTTTTTGATGACCTCAGTGCTAACGGTTTCGATGCCTCATTTGCACTCATGCGCTCTGTTGGTGATGCGTTTTTGCCCGCTTACATGCCAATTGTTGAGAAACGTCGCAACCTGCCCTATGGCGAGCGTGAGCGTGACTTCCAGGCCTATCGACGGGGTCGTTACGTTGAATTCAACCTAGTTTTTGACCGCGGCACGCTCTTTGGCTTACAGTCTGGGGGCCGTACAGAATCTATTTTGCTATCGATGCCTCCCATGGCTGCGTGGCGTTACAACTGGCAAGCCGACGCGGGTACGCCCGAGGCTGCACTTGAGCAGTACCTTAAACCACGGGATTGGTTCTAATGCGCATCGGCTTACTCGGCGGCAGTTTTGATCCCGTGCACTGTGCGCACCTGGCACTCGCCTCTGCGGCACGCGAAGCGCTCGGTCTCGACCAGGTTCAGTTGATCCCGGCGGGCCAGCCGTGGCAAAGGCTACCACTGGGGGCCTCGCCCTCTCAACGCCTTGAAATGGTGACTCTCGCCATTAAAGGTCACACGGGCTTGACGGCTAACCCTATTGAAACGGACCGATCTGGCCCCACCTATACGTTGGAGACGTTGAACGCACTGCCACAGGGACCAGACTACTTCTGGATTCTTGGCGCAGATCAACTCTCTAATTTCTGTACTTGGCGAAACTGGTCTGAAATCGCAGCCCGCGTGCAGCTCGTGGTGGCGCAACGACCTGGTTCACCTTTAACCGTTCCGCAAGAACTCTCGCAATGGCTTACCGCCAATCAACGCGAGTTAATTGAACTACCGTTTCACCCACTAGACGTCTCTGCCAACGAAATCCGTAATCGGATCACCCGCGGAGAATCTACGAGTGACCTCATCCCTGAGGTTGTGGCGCAATACATTTCCGAGCATGGCCTCTATCGCCAGCGCACAGCCTGACACTGGATACTTAATGGATATTACGAAACTACAACGCGTCGTTGTTGACGCTCTCGAAGATGTGAAGGCGCAAGACATTAAAGTCTTTAACACCACACATCTCACCAGCTTGTTTGATCGCGTCATCATCGCTTCTGCGACGTCGAACCGTCAAACACGTGCGCTTGCCTCGAGCGTTGCGGATAAAACGCGCGAAGCAGGTGGCACCGTCATCGCGACCGAAGGCGAAGAAACCGGCGAATGGGTCTTGGTGGATTTAGGTGACATCATCGTGCACGTCATGCAACCAGCGATTCGCGTGTATTACAACCTCGAAGAAGTCTGGGGTGGCAAGGCGGTTCGTATGAAACTCGCAGCCGA
>JBILJY010000024.1:0-19757 GCA_044376975.1 Burkholderiaceae bacterium
ATGGAGACGTTCAAAGATTTAGTGAGAAGATCGCCTAGCTTACGCGCATAGATATCTGTTCCAGCGCCGCCTGGAAATCCACCGATGATCGTAATCGCCCGACTCGGCCAGGCATCCGATTGCGCTACCGCTCCAGTCGCAAACGCAGCCAGCGCCACAGCTGCAGTAATCTTCAACTTCTGAACAATGTTTTTCATTTGAGTCTCACTTAACGGATAGTGCCTTGACCGGAAATCCGGCGGCAATGATTTAAAGACGCCTCAATCAAGTTATCACTCGCTTCAGGCGTACGGAAAGCAGAGTGCGCAGACAACGTAACATTCTCAACCTTAGTCAAAGCATGATCCTTGGGTAGTGGTTCGATATCAAACACATCCAAGCCAGCATGCCCAACTTTCCCCGATGCCAGACCAGCAAGCAAGGCAGATTCATCAATCACAGCACCACGGGCCGTGTTGATCAAGATTACGCCATCTTGCATCTTTGCTATGCGTTCACGCGAAATGAAACCACGCGTTTCATCGTTCAATAATAAGTGGAGCGAAATCACGCGGCTGCTTGCTAGCAACTCGTCCAGCTCAACAAATTTCACACCAGGGTACGCTTTAGGCGTTCGGTTCCACGCCAACACCTGCATGCCAGCACCAAGGGCCAAACGCGCCATCTCAGCCGCGATCCCTCCAAAGCCAACAAGACCCAGCGTTTTACCGGTGAGCTGCACGGCATCCGTGCGTAGCCAGTTACCCGCGCGCATACCGCGGTCCATCAATGCAAAGCCTTTAGCACTGGCCCACATCAAGGCAAACGCACACTCAGCCACCGCCGTATCGCCGTAGCCCTTGATGATATGTACCTCGATCCCAACTTCGGCGAGTTCTTCTGGGTTCATATAGGACCGCGCACCGGTCCCCAGAAATACGACATGTTTGAGTCCCTTGCATTGTTTGGCGATCGCCGTGGGGACCGATGTGTGATCCACAATTAGGATCTGAGCGTCGCCCATGACGCCAGGAATCTCTTCTGGCTTGATATCAGCTTGTCGATTGATGAAGTAAGGGATGTCATCTGATCGGTGCAAGCGTTGCGCAACATCGGCCAACGAGGGGTTTGCATCAATAAACACAGCTTTCATTCGGTGAGTCCTCAGTCCAAAAAACAACGACGCGGCTGCGCGTCGAGGAAAAGTCTAATCATACTGGACACAACCGCCTGAAAGATAAGGTTTTCCTGTAAAAACTCTCTCAAATGCTACGATAGTGCTCTAGCGACTAGCCCACAAAAGTCCGTTTAAAAATGAATCCCTCCGAACTGCAAGACGACAGCGAAGATTCCAGCTTCACGCTCGAAGAGCGCAAGCGGGCCGCAAACAAAAGCACTTGGGTTAGCGTAGCAGTCAATACCGTTATGTCAATTACCCAAATCGCGGTGGGAACTCTCGCTAAATCGCAGGCGCTGATCGCCGACGGCATTCACTCACTGTCCGACTTGATCGGAGACTTTGTGGTGCTTTTTGCGAGCCACCATAGCCAAAAAGATGCCGATCAAGACCACCCTTACGGTCACCAGCGGTTTGAAACAGCCGCCTCGATGGTCTTGGGTGCACTGCTCATTGCCGTAGCAGTAGGCATGCTTTGGGCTGCCTTCGAGAAACTAAAAGACCCCGACTCTATTCCAACGGTGCACGCCTCCGCCTTGTGGGTCGTGGGTGCAGCACTCCTTACCAAAGAACTTTTGTTCCGCTACATGCTACGTGTAGCGAAAAAAGTGAAGTCCAGTATGTTAGTCGCCAACGCTTGGCATGCACGATCAGATGCTGCGTCCTCGCTAGTCGTCGCAATTGGAATTATTGGCAATCTTTTAGGGCACCCGATTCTTGATCCTATTGCAGCCTTAGTTGTTGGCCTGATGATCGGAAAAATGGGTTGGGAGTTTGGCTCAACGGCCTTTCATGACTTAATGGATCGTTCAGTAGACGAACAAGAAGTTGTCGCCATTACCGCGACACTTCTCCAGACGCCCGGCGTTTTAGGTGTCCATGACGTACGTACACGAAAGATGGGCGATATGATTCTGGTCGACGCGCATATTGAAGTTGACGCCTACCTCACGGTCGAGGTCGGCCACGATATTGGCCTGGCTGCTCGTCAAGCTGTGATGCAAAGACACCGCGTACTCAATCTGATGACACATATTGACCCTGTGCCCTCAAAGACAGACGCCCATATTACGTCCACTAAAGGCCAAGTCGCCCTTTGATCAGCCACAATGCAAAACTTAACCCAAAAGCCTCTGTCACTGTTTGAGAAGATCTGGGCACGTCATGTCATCGTCGAGCGCGCGCCCGGCCCGTCACTCCTGTATATCGACCGGCACATCATCCACGAAGGATCTTTTCATGCCTTCGCACAGCTGAAAGAACGAGGTCTAAGCGTCAAGAACCCCAAGCAAATTTTTGGTGTGGCCGATCACTATGTACCAACGACCAGCCGAAGCCCGCAGGATGCTGTTACGCAAGAGGTAACAGAGATGATTCTTAAGTTTGACGAGAATATGCGCTGGAGTCGGGCCAATTATTTTTCTCTTCAGGATCCCCGCCAAGGCATCGTGCATGTCGTCGGACCGGAGCAAGGCATCTCCCTGCCGGGTTCAACCCTGACTTGCAGTGATAGCCATACCTCCACCCACGGTGCGTTTGGCGCCATCGCGTTCGGTGTGGGCCAGTCTGAGAGCTGCCACATCTTGACGACGCAGTCACTTTGGCAAACCAAGCCTGCTTGCACGCGCATCGAGCTACAGGGTAGACCCGCAGCAAGTGTTGGCGGCAAAGATATTATTCTTGCTTTGATCGCTCTTTTAGGGTCCTCAGGTGCAACGGGACAAGCGATTGAATATTGTGGCTCGGCGTTGCAAACGCTGACAATCGATGACCGTCTCACCATGTGCAATATGACCATTGAAGCGGGAGCGCGCTTTGGCATCATGGCGCCAGACGACACCATCTTCAACTACCTGCACGGACGCCCTTTCGCGCCGCAACAAGCGCAGTGGGACGCTGCGGTCAACGACTGGCGAAAACTATACTCCGACGAAGACGCGCGTTACGACCGCAGCCTTTCAATCGATGTCAGTGCGTTATCGCCCATGGTTACCTGGGGCACTAGCCCCGAGCAGGCGCTCCCAATCACAGACTGTGTACCGGAAGTGCGTAATGGGGACGCAAGCACAGTGGCCGCGATGCAATACATGGGTGTAACCCCTGGTCAGCGTCTTGACCAAATCAAAATCGATCGGGTCTTCATCGGATCTTGTACCAATGCGCGGCTAAGCGATTTGCGCAATGCCGCAAACGTTCTCCGAGGCCGCAAATCCTCTGTCCCGGGAATGGTTGTTCCTGGCTCGATGGAGGTCAAACGTCACGCCGAGGCAGAAGGTCTAGACCGCGTTTTCATTGACGCAGGGCTTGAATGGCGTGACGCAGGCTGTTCAATGTGCGTTGGTATAAACGGTGATCTCGCAAGGCCCGGAGAACGCGTTGCCTCCACTTCAAACCGCAATTTTGTCGGACGGCAAGGGCCAGGGGTGCGCACTCACCTCATGAGCCCTGCGATGGCAGCAGCTGCAGCCATAACAGGCAAGCTGTCTGATGTGCGCCGCTTACCCAAGGAATAGCCTGATGCATGCGTTTACACAACTGCAAGGCCTAGCCGCCACGATCCCCGGCAAAAATATCGACACGGATCAGATCATTCCTGCACGCTTCTTGAAACGTAGTCGAACTGACCCCGATTACGCGAAGTATCTTTTCCACGATTTGCGCTTTAACGAAAGCAAGCTTGCAGACCCTGCATTTGTGCTGAATCAGCCTGCATTCAGTCGCACAAGTATCCTGATTGCAGACGAAAACTTCGGTTGTGGCTCTTCTCGGGAGGCTGCCGTCTACGCTCTCGAAGCGTACGGCATTCGCGCCGTGATTGCACCGAGTTTTGGTGACATCTTTTTTAACAACTGTTTAAAAAATGGCCTACTTCCAATTCGACTGCAGCAAAGTGAAATCGATATCCTGTCGCGTCCAGACGCTGATGCAGAAAATGAACGCATGGGGTCACACCAGCCAATTTCTCTTTTTGTCGATTTGTATACCTGTACGATCCAACATATTCAACACAACAAGCCCATATCGTTCAGGATTGATCCATTTTGGCAAGAATGTCTTTTAAAAGGTTTAGATGAGATTGACCTCACACTGAGCTACCAAACATCGATCGATGCATTTGAAGCTAAGCATCTATCCGCAGCACCTTGGTTAACACACTCACACACTTAACGCCATGCAACTTCCTCTTACAGGCCTTCGGGTCATTGAACTCGGTCAACTCATCGCTGGCCCATTCGCATCAAAAATCCTCGCTGAGTTTGGCGCGGATGTCATTAAGGTGGAACCACCATCAGGGGGCGATCCTTTAAGGGGCTGGCGTCTGATTCACGAGGGTACTTCAGTGTGGTGGGCTGCGCATGCACGTAACAAACGTTCACTGACATTAGATTTACGCACCCCAGAAGGCCAGGTAATCATTAGACAGTTAGCAAGTGACGCTGACATTTTGATCGAGAACTTTCGACCAGGCGCAATGGAAAAGTGGGGCTTAGGATTCAAAGACCTACATGCTATCAACCCTAAACTCATCATGCTTCGCGTCTCGGGCTATGGGCAGTCAGGCCCATACCGAGACCGACCGGGCTTTGGCGTGATCGGCGAGGCGATGGGTGGTTTGCGCTACCTAAGCGGCGAGCCGGGGCGGCCACCCGTGCGTGTGGGCGTATCCATCGGCGATACACTCTCTGGGCTGCATGGCGTCATTGGTGTGATGATGGCCTTGCGCCACCGCGAGCAACAAGGTGGCTTGGGTCAGGAGGTGGATGTGGCCCTGTATGAGTCAGTCTTCAACATGATGGAAAGCCTGTTGCCAGAGTATTCCAAGTTTGGAGCGGTACGCCAGCCTTCCGGTGCCAGCATGCCAGGTATCGTTCCGACCAATGCCTACCTGTGCAAAGATGGGCGCTACGCACTCATTGCTGGGAACGGTGACAGTATTTACAAGCGACTCATGGAGTCGATCGGACGACCCGAGCTTGCGAACGATCCAGAACTTGCAAATAACGTGGGTCGCGCTGCAAACGTTGAGCGCATCGACCAAGCGATCTCTGACTTCACCTGTCAGCATGATTTGGATTCAGTGCTGGAACTGATGAATAAAGCAGGTGTGCCTGCAGGCAAGAGTTACGATGCAGCCGATATCGCAAAGGATCCACATTACCAAGCAAGAGATATGATTCTGGAAGCGAAGCTACCGGACGGATCTAGCGTCGCAGTTCCGGGTATTGTTCCAAAGCTCAGCGCCACGCCCGGACAAATTACCCGCGAAGCGCCTACGCTGGGGCAACATACCGGCGAGATCCTCGATGCATTAGGCATTGACTCGACCAAGCAGGCGGATTGGAAATCCCGCGGAATTATTTGAGAGAACAACAAAGCGAATCAACTCAAAACGGAATTCCTGCGGTCGGTGCTCGCGCTTAAACGACGTGCACCTCAAACTCGCCTAGACCTTCAACGCGGCCAATCATCTTATCGCCCTTCACCACTGCACCCACGCCCTCTGGTGTACCGGTAAAGATTAAATCGCCTGCTTTGAGCTCAAACAAGCCGGATAGGTAAGAGATGCTCTCTGGAATGCTCCAGATCAACTGCGTCAGATCGCTAGATTGCTTCTGCACGCCGTTAACGTGCAAAGAAATACTGCCTTTGGATATCACGCCGGTTGCAGCAACAGGATGAATTGGACCAATAGGGCCTGAGTGATCAAAGCCCTTTCCGACTTCCCAAGGACGGCCTTGTTTTTTTGCTTCGTTCTGCAGGTCTCGACGTGTCATGTCCAGACCCAAAGCGTATCCAAAAATACATTTATTTGCCTGCTCAACAGGAATATCACGACCACCACTACCCAAAGCCACAACTAACTCCATTTCATAGTGAAGGTTAGACGTCTTGCGTGGATAAGGCATTGTCCCTGTCTTACCTGCGGTCACAGGCACGAGTGCATCTGCTGGCTTACAAAAAAAGAAAGGATCTTCCCGACCGGTAAAGCCCATCTCCTTGGCATGCTCAGCATAATTGCGGCCTACGCAATACACGCGACGCACGGGAAACAAAGACTTACTACCCACAACGGGCAAGCCTTGTGTAGGCTCGGGGGAAAAAACATAATCAGACATGAGAGCGCTTCCGAAATAATTGATTTGAGTCGACTACTTCTCTTGAGGTGTGGTTCTTTTTGGATCGGGCAAGCTGCTCACAGGCGCGGGCTCACCTAAATGTGGCACTGGCGCGCTGTCGAAATAGTCGTGAATATCTTCCTTAGCGGGAGCAACTTTATCGGCAACAGATACCAAACCCGCAGAGCCAGGCAACGCAGTGCGGTCTTCGCTCCAATCCACAGGAAAGCCCGTATCGGCGAGGTAAGTCAAACCATCCGCATGCAGCAGACTAGGATCGGAGTCAGTATCTGCTGCAGGCAAGAAGACTTCTTGTGCGAGGACTGGCAAAACAACTCCTAGGGCAGTCGCCGCCCGCCACTGCATCGCCGCGTCTTGGGGTCGATTAATTTTGTCATAAAGAGAGGCGAGTGCGACATGGACACGCGCATCGCTACGGCGCGCCAAACTTCGTACTAGGTAGCTTTCAGCTTGCCCCCAAATCTGCCCTGCCAAGCACAGGTTACCCACAGTGGCTAAAAGATCTGGGTCGCTAGGATTCTTTTGGAGCCACGCCTCCGCTTTTTCCAAGCGACGAGTCACTTGAGAAGACTCTGCTCGCGCATAGGCAGCAAGAAGCCTCGGATCAAAGGAAGCGGGTATTGCTTGCTCTAAAGCGTGCGAAGCCTCATCCAATTGTCCGACAACTTCAAAGGCTTGTGCTCCTGCCAGAGCAACCTCGGGCAAGATCCGTTCATTGGACTTGAGGTCAGACCACACTTTCTGCCATGTGCCTGAATGTGACGTCTCGCGAATCCGCGCCGCGACCGCTAACTCAATGATTTGTTGAGCTTCAGTATCGTGAAGCGCACCACGACGATTCAAGGTACGAGCGAGCACAAACACCTGCTCATGAAGGTTTAACTGACGATACGCTCGCAGGAACAGCCTAAGCGCATGGACCTGCTTAGCACCCGACTTCTGTAAGGTCTTAAGTTCAGTTAAAGCCTTATCTGACAAACCTTGATCCAAATAAAGCTCAGCTGCGACGGTGGCTACAGCCTCTGCTAGAGCAACTTCGCCTTGTGCTTTTTCTTTTGCCGACACGATCAAGCCATCGCGCCGCTCATATTCACCAAGCGCATGCGCTGCTCTCGCCGCCGACAAGGCTGCAAGTACACTCTGGTTGACGCTTTTACTACGACCAAGCAGTCTGGTTAGATCTTTTTCTGCATGCGCATAGCGCCCTTCCAAAAGCTCGGTCCAACCCTGTTCGAGCAGCTCGTGATCGCGACGGAGAGCTCGCCGGCGGTGCCAAGCTTTGACACTGACAGGAAGCCCCCAAAATACGGAAAGCAAACGAACCGTGAGGTACAACAGAAAAAAACTGGCCGCTATTGCCAAGACCGCAAACGGCAAAGATACTTGTATACGCCAGTTGTTCACCAACACCAACACGTGCCCAGTGTTTTCGCGCAAGATCACTGCCAGAACGACAGCAACGGTGGCTAATACAAGTGTCCATAGCCAAATGCGCATGCTTATTGTCCGCCTTTGGGGTTCGTATCGCTTTGACGAATAGCCTCAAGTGCGGCGACGCTTTCAATCACATCAGGAATCGTAACGGCGATATTGATTGAACCAAGTTCACGCAAAAGCCGCAATGCATTTATCGTGTCAGGAGACTTTGCGTCGTAACGGGAAGCCACAGCACTTTCAACCGTTGAAAGCTCAAGACGCCAGATGGTCGACTGATGCATCAATAACGCCATCTGCGCGGTCAAAAGCCGCGCACGCAAATTTGCTCTTAACAGAGCCCCCTGCTCTGGAGTCATCAAGAGCGCGTTCTTATCTGTCACGCGTTGCACACTGATTACATCCGATAGCTCGCGAACCACAAATGCCGCTCCACTTTTGACACTAGCACGCACCTGTCGCCAAACTGTCTCCCACCACTCGGCAGACATCTCTGCCGTTTGTGCCATGCCGACATTGGCACGCGCGCCTGCAACGGCGACCTGAGAAGATGCATTGCGATCCCGGGCAGACATGAGTTCCGGCACCGCAGCATCCGGAAGGAGTAAGGGCGCACGCCCTAGCAACGTCGTGACTTGCTCGAGCTTGGCTGAAACGCCAGGAATATCGACGGTCACAACACCACGCAGTCGATCTAAATCAACACTAATCGCGCGTTGTAATGCCGCAAAGCGCGGTCGCTCGGCACGCACCAACATCGACAAACCATGCTCAAGCGCGAGAATGGCGTTATTAACATTGCCAGATACACGCAGTTGCTGACCAGCCACCGTTAGCAATCGGTCAACGTCATTGGCGAGCATGGAGTCCTCCATGCCTCTATTAAAGTTTTGCCAAACTTGCTCGAGAGCGGCGAATTGGCTCTGCGCGTCGCGCAATGCCGCCTCGGCTTGTTGGATACGCAGCTGTTGTGCATCGAGAACCACAAGCGCCTGTTTTGCATCGCGTCGAGCGTCATCAGCCTGATTTTTTAACGCGAGAACTTGCGCGCCAATTTGCTTAGTGGCGGTCTCAAATCGGCGTTGCGCGAACCATGCTACTGCAGACGCCACTACCGCGACCAGCAAGAAAATGATCGCTAGCGTGGCAGGCAAGGACAAGCCAGTTGCCTTGCGACCAGACCGAACAGGGATGACAACCGGTTCGTTCGGAACGGTTGAGGCAGCCGACGCACTAGATGGGGATACATTGGGCAAGATATCAGTCATACCCTTATTGTAGTCGCTAGGCACCTTAAACCGCCATTAGCACAAGACTATGGCACGCCACCAGCCGGCAAAATCTGATCAAAACACAACACAATTTCCGAATCTTCTGGCGGACACACGCGGATACGCAAGGCGGAGGGATCCGTGTCGGCTGCCGACGCAAGCGTCTGCACCAAACGCTCATGGGTCAGGACAAACTGCCCCGAGCGGAACCAGTCCAACAACTCAAGTGCCGCAAGGCGTTCAACGATGGCACTTATCCCGTGGGCGCTCGTCAATAGCCAAACCACCTCGGCTTGCAATTCAGCCCACTCTCTAAACTGAGCAACGGACTCGTCTGACCACCCTGCGTAGACACGCTCGTAAGCCTGGTGCGTCACGACCTCTACACCCGCGTTCGCGAGTTTTTGAGCCAACCAATCCCGCCCATCCTGCCCTCGTACAATCAGGACTTTGCGCAAGGTAATGGGCAGTTGCTGTAGCAAGGGCCAAAGCGCTTCGGAATCTCGTGCCTGCTGTGCCTCAGGTCGCAAAACAGTGCGAGCAGTCGGCCACGCACGCTCGACGGCTGACGCTGTAGCGGGCCCCATACAACCAACACGCACAGCCGAAGGCCAAACAAAATCTGGACCGAGTTGCTGCTGAAAACCACTCACTGCAGCGCGACTCACAAAAACCACCAAATCGAAGTTGTTTGGGTCAGGCGTCTCACGCTCGGAGATGACCGCACTGGACTGGATCTCGAGAGCGGGACACTCTCGTACGAGCCACCCTCGGCGGACTAGTGCATGCATGACATCAACATTGCGTCCGGCGGGTCGTGTTAAGACCGCGATCTGCAAAGCGGCGGCCATTACTAGAACGACCTCAAGGCGAAACCGCCAAACTTTCCAGAATAGCCCCCGCACCTAGGTCAATAAGCTCTTGAGCAACCCGCTGCCCAATAACCTCGGCTTGCTCGCTTGGGCCGGTACCCTGTGCCCGATAAATCGTCGTCCCGTCTGGCGTTGCAACGAGGGCACGGATCGAGACAGTCACTCCGCTGACCTCAGCGTAGGCGGCTAAGGGCACCTGGCAAGAACCGCCCAAGGCTCGTGACACCGCGCGCTCTGCCAGCGCGCAGACGGTTGTGCGGGGACAGGCTAAAGGTGCTAGGAGCTCTAACAGATCCGCACGTGTCCGCAAAATCTCGATGCCCAGCGCACCTTGACCCGCCGCCGGAAGGGAGTCGGCTACAGACATACGCATACGAATTCGATGACCAAGTTCAAGCCGCTCTAAACCGGCTGCTGCAAGAATAATCGCCGCATACTGCCCCGAGTCTAGCTTACCGAGCCGCGTGTCTAAATTACCACGCAAGGGCTCGATCTTTAACAGGGGGTATCGCGCACGAAGCTGCGCCTCGCGACGCAAGCTCGACGTGCCGACCACTGCGCCAGCAGGAAGCTCAGATAACGTTGCGTAAGCATTCGACACAAACGCGTCGCGACAGTCTGCACGAGCGAGCACCGTCGACAATTCAAACGGTGCTGCAATATCCACAGGAACGTCTTTAAGCGAATGCACTGCGAGGTCTGCTCGGCCGTCCAACAACGCATTTTCTAGTTCTTTGATGAACAGGCCCTTTCCCCCAACCTTGGCAAGGCTGCGATCCAAAATTTCATCGCCTCTGGTACTGAGCTTAAGTAGCTCAACTTCGATACCGGGATACAACGCAACCAAGCGAGCTTGGACGTGCTCGGCCTGCCAGAGTGCTAGTCGGCTAGCGCGCGTTGCTATAACGAGTTTACGGGCTGCCAATATCGTCGCTCTTAGCGCAAGTAGCTCAAGCCAATCGTCAAAACGATGCCGATCAACGCTAGCAGCATCAAGCCTTGTAGGATAGTGCGACTACGTTGTGGGGGTTTGGGCGCATTCATATAGCATCCGATAGGTAGAAACGGTCAGAGAGCCTAGACAACATGGCAAACGGCTTGGAAGTGCCGTTTGCTATGCCGATCGCACAGGCGTCAAAGCGCCTGCGTTTACTTCAACACCGACTTAAGAAGCTTACCCATCTCAGATGGGTTCTTCGTTGTACGAATTCCGCAAGCTTCCATGATTTCAAGTTTAGCGTCCGCTGTGTCAGCACCACCAGAAATCAAAGCACCAGCGTGACCCATGCGCTTACCAGCGGGCGCTGTGACACCAGCAATGAAGCCCACCATCGGCTTCTTCATGTTGTCCTTCGCCCACAATGCAGCATTCACCTCGTCAGGACCACCGATCTCACCGATCATGATGACTGCATCCGTGTCGGGGTCTTCGTTAAACAACTTGAGGACGTCAATGTGCTTGAGTCCGTTGATGGGATCGCCGCCGATACCCACGGCACTCGATTGACCCAAGCCGAGTTCGGTGACCTGAGCAACCGCTTCATAGGTCAACGTGCCCGAGCGGCTGACGATGCCAACACGGCCTTTGCGGTGAATATGACCGGGCATAATTCCGATTTTGATCTCATCAGGTGTGATCAAGCCTGGGCAGTTTGGCCCAAGCAGCAGCGTCTTACTCTTGCGCTCGGCCATGCGGTGCTTGATTTCAAGCATATCGCGCACTGGAATACCTTCGGTGATGCAGATCACCAGATCGAGTTCAGCTTCGATTCCTTCCCAGATGGCCGCGGCAGCACCTGCTGGCGGAACATAAATCACCGATACATTTGCGCCCGTTTGCGCCTTGGCATCTTTGACAGAAGCGAAAATCGGAATGCCTTCAAAGTCTTCACCCGCTTTCTTGGGGTGCACACCGGCAACAAAAGCAGCTTGGCCGTTCGCATAGGCGCGTGACGTGCGCGTATGAAACTGCCCTGTCTTGCCAGTAATACCTTGGGTGATAACTTTTGTATCTTTATTAATTAGGATAGACATAGTGGAATCCGTAACAAATTATTTAGCTGCGGCAACAACGCGAGTGGCGGCATCCGCCATCGTATCTGCGCTGATGATAGGAAGACCTGATTCGGCCAACATTTTCTTGCCTAGCTCTTCGTTGGTACCCTTCATGCGCACAACGAGTGGCACTTTCAAATTGACCGCCTTGCACGCAGTGATGACGCCTTGGGCAATAACATCACAACGCATAATGCCGCCAAAAATGTTCACCAAAATAGCTTTGGTGCCTTTGTTTGCCAACATAATTTTGAACGCTTCGGTCACGCGCTCTGCTGTTGCGCTTCCGCCAACGTCCAGAAAGTTAGCAGGCTCGCCACCAAACAGCTTAATGGTGTCCATTGTGGCCATCGCCAAGCCAGCCCCGTTAACTAAGCAACCGATGTTCCCATCCAACTGGATATAGGCGAGCTCATGCTTGCTGGCTTCGATTTCCGCCGGATCCTCTTCGTCCAAATCGCGATAAGCAACGATTTCTGGATGACGGAATAAAGCATTGCTATCAAAGTTGAATTTCGCATCCAAGGCAATGATGTCGCCCGAACCAGTCAAAATCAGAGGATTAATCTCGGCCAACGATGCGTCAGTGTCCCAATACGCTTTATAGAGTTTTTGAAACTCAGCGGCAGCCTTGCCGACAGAGGCTTCGGGCACACCAATCCCACGAGCAAGCGTGCTCGCCTCGGTATCCGTCAAGCCTGCGCCAGGATTAACAAAGACCTTCAAAATCTTCTCTGGATGGTGCTCGGCCACTTCCTCAATATCCATCCCGCCTTCGCTTGACGCCATGACGCATACGCGCTGTGTCCCACGATCTGTGACGATACCGACGTAGTACTCTTTTTTGATATCTGCGCCCTCTTCGACCAACAAGCGACGCACTTTCTGGCCTTGAGCGCTTGTTTGATGCGTAATCAGTTGCATACCCAAAATTTCTGAGGAAATCTTACGGACCTCGTCGATCGAGCGCGCGAGCTTAACGCCGCCACCCTTCCCACGACCACCCGCATGGATCTGCGCTTTGACGACCCAAACCGGACCACCAAGTTTTTGTGCGGCGCTAACAGCCTCTTCGACGCTAAATGCAGGAATGCCCTTGGGCACAATCACGCCAAACTGTCTTAGCAACTCTTTGCCTTGATACTCATGGATTTTCATGGGATTGCTTTCCGTCCAAATAAACTAATTACGATGCCTGACCATTTAAAAGTTATGCACCAGGGCCTAGGTTGAGGTCTGTGTTTCTTGCGCCACATACCATTGGGGATAATGCTCTTTCGTCACCACGCCATCTAGTCGCCAAGCATGGCAGCCGCCTAACTGAAAGGGCTTTCGTCCTGCGTTTTCGGCCTCTGAGCGCTTCATACCAGACATACTCTGTACCGCGGCTGTCGGTAGAACAGTTGCCAACTCGGTCATATGTGTACACCCAGCGGTTCGACCAAAACGCTCTTTCACTTGCTGTCTGAAGCTCTTGAGCAAATTCATACCGACTAAGTCTTGATAAGCGGTGGTCACGGATGTGCAGGGCTCACCGAAGGGCGACGCGTCGTACATGGCAAAGGCTTGCTTGATTTCATAACTCGTATCGATCGTGATACGGATGTGCATATGATGAAACGGCTTGCGCGCTGGCTGCTCTGTTCCGTTACGCTTCACGTAGGAATAGGACTTATCGTCAATAAGTTCAGCCTCAAGATCCCAAAGGCCGTCTTCACGCTCAAAGGAATGCACCTGAATCGAGCGATTGTGCATGGGCTTTCGCGGATAGTCGGGCTTAGGTAGAGGCATACAAAGGTTTGTATCTTTTGACACAATGCAGCAAAGCGTAGGAGTATAGCGCAGAGCCCTCCCTTGCCGCTACATGTCGGCTGGCTCCCATCCGCCCAAGACCTTACGCACCACGTCGCTAGAAAAACCTCTAGACAACAAAAAACGCCCCTGTCGGGCGTATTCTTTGCCGTCACTGGGCCTTGGTTCATGCGCGAACTTTTTATGCCAAACCGCTCTTGCGCGGTCAAGCTCGCTCGACTTAAGTAGCTCTTGAGCCTGAGCGGCCTGGCTAGCTGAGATCCCCCTTTCACGAAGGTCTTGCACAATCCGCGCAGCACCGTGCAAGGCTGCTTTACGATGCACCCAGCCCTGTATGTAGCGGTCGTCAGACTGCCACCCACTATTTGACAGTTCGTCCAGCACTCGCGCGAGTTCCTCGGCAGAATCAGCGAAAGGCGCAAGCTTGCGCTCAAGCTCAAGGCGAGAGTGCTCCCGCCTAGAAAGCAAGCCCACAGCCCGAGCCTTTAGGGAGAGACCCGGGCGCGCCTTAGATATCATCCTCGCTGTCTGGCTCAGCGGCCGCGAGTTTGGTTGCCTTGCTCGCGGAGCCTTTTGGGCTAGCCGCAGGAGCGGATCCAACTGCAGGTGCACGGGGCACCACGCCCAATTTTTCCCGCACACGATTTTCAATATCGATCGCCATGGCTGGGTGCTCGCGCAAATACTCGCGCACGTTATCTTTACCCTGACCAATCCGCTCGCCGTTGTAACTGAACCAAGCACCGGCCTTGTCCACAATGCCAGCAGTCACGCCTAGATCGATGATTTCACCTTCACGGGAAATGCCAGCGCCGTACATAATATCGAACTCCGCTTGTTTAAAGGGCGGTGCAATTTTATTCTTGACGACCTTCACACGCGTTTCGTTACCAACGACCTCTTCGCCTTTTTTAATGGCACCAATGCGACGGATATCTAAACGGACGGAAGAATAAAACTTGAGGGCGTTTCCTCCGGTTGTCGTTTCTGGATTCCCGAACATCACGCCAATTTTCATGCGGATTTGGTTAATAAAAATAACCATGCAATTCGTCCGCTTAATACTGGCAGTGAGTTTACGTAAGGCCTGACTCATCAAACGCGCCTGTAGGCCTGGCAATGAATCGCCCATCTCACCTTCTATCTCTGCTCTTGGCACTAAAGCCGCGACAGAGTCGATCACAATGAGGTCGACCGAGCTGGACCGCACCAATGCGTCTGTGATCTCGAGCGCTTGCTCGCCCGTATCAGGCTGAGAGATCAACAGGTCAGTTAAATTGACGCCAAGCTTTGATGCGTACTGCACATCCAAAGCGTGCTCGGCATCGATGAAGGCGCACGTGCCACCCACTTTCTGCATTTCTGCGATCACTTGCAGGGTCAGGGTCGTTTTACCTGAGGACTCCGGTCCATAGATCTCGACGACTCGACCCCTTGGGAGCCCGCCGACGCCCAAGGCAATGTCTAGGCCCAGCGATCCGGTGGACACCACCTGAATATCGTGTTCGATCTCGTTGTCGCCGTAGCGCATGATCGAGCCTTTGCCAAACTGCTTTTCGATCTGGGAAAGTGCAGCCGCAAGAGCTTTGCCTTTTTCGGCTGAGCCGGACTTTAGAGATTTGTCGTCCATGACTGGATCCTTGGTAACGGTGATTACAAACTGGGCAAACATGAGCGCAATTCGACGAGCGCTCTAGGCTGTTTTAAATTATTACATTGGATTGTACTGTATAAATAAACAGTGTCAATACTTATCAATGCATACTCCAAACTAAGTACTTACCCTTAACTAGGCTTAGGATTGTCGGATTTACTTTGCCATCGTGCAAGAATAACCGCGAGACAATTCGTTTCCAATAAGACAAATCGCACCATGAGAATCTTAATCGCCGAAGACGACAGCATCTTGGCAGACGGCTTGACGAGATCTCTGCGTCAGAGCGGGTATGCCGTGAATGCGGTAAGCGACGGTGTCGCAGCCGATTCTGCACTCTCCTCTCAAGAGTTTGACCTGCTGATCTTGGACCTCGGACTGCCGCGCATGTCGGGTATCGAGGTGCTCACCAAACTACGCGCACGGAACTCTCATCTCCCAGTACTCATTCTGACGGCGGCCGACAGTATCGAAGAACGCGTGCGAGGGCTTGACCGAGGCGCCGATGACTATATGGCCAAGCCCTTCTCACTCTCTGAGCTCGAAGCACGGGTTCGAGCGCTCGCGAGGCGAGGCGCAGGAGGTGGTGGAACAATTCTTAAACACGGCCGGTTAGAGTTCGACCAAACCGGACGCGTCGCTTCTGTCGATCAACAAGCGCTTGAGCTTTCCGCGCGCGAGGTCAGCTTGCTTGAAATTTTGTTGACACGCACCGGTCGAATGGTCAGTAAATCGCAAATCGTTGATCATCTCTGCGAATGGGGCGACGAGGTAAGCTCAAACGCCATCGAGGTGTATGTGCATCGCCTCCGTAAAAAGCTTGAACCCAGTGGAGTCAAAATTGCTACCGTCCGCGGCCTCGGCTACTGCCTTGAACGTGAAACGGCAGCTTCGTGACAAGCCAAAACCTCAGCGGCAATCCTGAAGCGCTAGAGGTGCTTCGGGCAAGTTCAGACACCGCAAGCATTGCCCCCGCACGGCGCTCACTGCTGAGTGAAATTCTCGACTGGATGCTCGCACCTTTATTTTTGCTTTGGCCCATGAGTATTGCCATTACCTACGTCGTGGCACAAAACCTTGCAAATGTCCCCTACGACCATACATTAGCCAACGCACTACAAGTGCTGGAGCAACAGGTAGAAACAGACCACGGGGCTGTTTCGTTACGCATGTCTGCCTCTGCTCGTCTCGCTCTGCGCACCAGAGAGCAGGACGGAATTTTTTGGAAAGCAATGAGCCCTCAGGGTGATTTGATTGGCGGAGATGGTGACTTACCTACTCCGGAACTCAAGGCTTCTACACAGATAAATACCATCTACTACGAAACACAAACCCTTCACGACTTTGAAATTCGACTCGCGTATCTTTGGACTAATCTCAGCACGCGCAGTACGACGCCCATCCTGCTGGTCGCGGCCGAGTCCATGGATCGCCGCACTGAGCTAGCCAACAACATCATCAAGGGTGTGATCATTCCCCAGTTCGTTGTGCTGCCCATTGCAGTACTTCTCGTTTGGTTTGGACTATCTCGCGGTATTGCCCCCCTAAACGCGCTGCAACAACGCCTGCGCGCGCGTAGACCCGACGACCTTTCCCCCATCGATGTACGAGTCGCCCCAAGTGAGATCGGACCACTGATCGTTGCGATGAACGATTTGTTAACGCGTCTTGATTCAACCATGCTTGCTCAGCGACGGTTCGTCGCCGACGCAGCCCACCAATTAAAGACTCCTCTTGCCGGGCTACGTACTCAAGCCGAACTCGCCATGCGCAATGCTCCTCCAGGGGACACGCAAGTCAGCCTCGAGCAAATTATCGCGGGTACCGCTCGCGCAACTCGTCTCGTCAACCAGCTGTTGTTGATGGCCAACGCAGAAAATCCTAACTCGATTGGTATGCCGCCCATCAATCTCGCCGAACTTGCGAAAGAGCAAACACTGCGCTGGGTAGACACTGCGATTGAAGCGGGGATCGACCTGGGCTTTGAAGGCACCGATTCCCCAGTGATGGTTCGGGGCCAAAGTATTCTCCTTGGCGAGGCAATCAATAATCTGATTGATAACGCGTTGCGTTATACGCCATCACCTGGACGAATCACCGTGAGCATTACCAGCCAACGCCGTCAGGTTGTCTTGGCTGTGGAGGACTCGGGGCCTGGAATACCCGCCGAGGAAAGGGAACGCGTCTTCGACCGCTTCTACAGAGTTCTTGGCTCGAAAGCCGAGGGAAGTGGACTAGGTTTAGCGATTGTTCGAGAAATAGCGAACAGGCACCATGCCAAGATCTTTATCACGGACTCCAAGCACAAGGCGCCTTTTGATTCCGGCGCACGAATCGAGATTCACTTTCTGGCCGTTGCTTAGTGTCTGAAGGCGTTCTGTGCAGACAAGTTTGCTGCACTGCAAAAATATTCACAGCCAAAATCCCAGTCAACTCTCCTAATCGGGAGTTTCACTAGCTTTGCCCGTTTGTCAGATACCTGTCAGTTAGCTCTCTTAAAGTACGAGAAATTAAATACCAGCATGCAAACACCTTCCGAACACGAGGGTAAAAATCATGCGGATGGAGACTCGGGTTGTTGCTTTTTTTGAACGCGGCGCAGTTATTGCTATACATCGGCATTCTCGCCTTGCTCGGGCAAGGTCTTCTTTTTATTCTTGCTGGCGCTAAACGCGACACCAATATGTTCTATCAACTGTTTGTCGTCGTCAACAAGCCGTGGACCTACCTCGCGGCGCTCATCGCGCCGAAACAGATCGCGAAGCGACACCACGCTTTTGTTGCGTTTTGTATTGTCGCCATACTTTATGTGGCCGTAACGGTCGCGAAAATTGAACACTGCGTGTCCGTTGGCATGGTGGGTTGCAAATGAAATTTAATGTTGACTGGATGTTGCGCAAATGGCGGGCGATCACGTGGATCGTTCTGGGTCAGCGAGCGCGTGCAATCACCGTGTTTGAAGAGATGCTGCAAGCCTACCCCAATGATAGCTACGCACTTGGCAGTCTGGCGCATCTAAAGGCAGAACTTGGCGACAAGAAAGGCGCCATCGCCGCCTATGAAGTACTGGTCACACAAAATAATGCTCCAGCCTACGCTTGGTTTAATTTGGGATTCTTGCAGCAGGAATCAGAGCATCCCGTCGAGGCCGAGGCCTCGTTTCGGCGAGCCTTAGCACTCAATGAACAGCTCGATAAAGCTTGGTACGGCCTTGGCTTAGCGCTCATACAACAAGGAAGGCTAGACGAGGCGGTTCAAGCCCTAGAGCGCAATACGCAGCTACAACCGATGAGCCCTTACGCCTGGTATCAGCTTGGTCGCGTGCACATGGATCGCCAGGCGCCTGACGAGACCACAAAAATTATTAAGCATTTGAAAGGGTTTGAGCCAAAATTTGCGGCACAGCTTGAGCGTGAAACAGGCTTAGCTGTATCGGCGTAACAGCATCAACAGCCGTGGCACTTGGAAGATTTTATTTGTAGTTCTGTAGTGCTTGTTTTAAGAAATAGTAGTGAAGTTTCGTATCACCCAGTGTTATCAATGGAACCAGGGGGACCTGGCCCGAAACGATGAGGAGGCATTATTGTGCAACTAACCGAAAAACATCGGACGTACTGGCAAAAAAACCTAAATATCACAGCGATTTTGCTGGGTATCTGGTTTGTTGTCACTTTTGTGGTCAGCTATTTCGCTCGCGATCTTAGCTTCAACTTCTTTGGTTGGCCATTCAGTTTCTGGATGGGCGCTCAAGGTTCCCTGATAGTCTATTGCGTAATCATCGGTTATTACGCTCGATACATGAACAAGCTCGACGTAGAACACGGCGTCAGCGAAGACGAGGAGGAATAACATGGCCGGAATGACACCTGATGAAGGCGGCATGTTTTCGTCAAACACGACGAATGCAGCTTTCAAAAAATCATTAAACAAGGTATACACCTGGTATACCGGCGGCTTTATTGCTTTCGTGATCGTCTTAGCGATTGCTGAGCAGATGGGCTTAAGCCGCGCAATGATCGGTTACATCTTTTTAGGTGCGACTGTGTTGCTCTACGCTGGAATTGGCGTGATGAGCCGTACGAACGATGCTGCGGAATATTATGTCGCAGGGCGACGTGTACCTGCCATCTATAACGGCATGGCTACTGGCGCTGACTGGATGTCGGCCGCTTCGTTTATCGGTATGGCCGGCACGCTGTACCTCACGGGCTACTCTGGCCTCGCGTTTATCATGGGTTGGACAGGCGGCTACTGTTTAGTTGCGCTGTTCCTTGCTCCATATCTTCGCAAGTTCGGTCAGTTCACCATCCCTGACTTTCTGGGCGCACGCTATGACGGCAACTTACCCCGCCTGCTGGGTATCAT
>JBILJY010000171.1:0-5603 GCA_044376975.1 Burkholderiaceae bacterium
GGCCGGCTGCGGTACCTGTGTAGGTATTACGAACCGTCTGGTTCCTGGCGATGGCGATACGGTTATCTCGACAGCAAACAGAAACTTCAAGGGGCGCTTGAGTAATAAGAATGCGGATATCTGGTTGGGGTCCGCCGCAACCGTTGCCGCTTCAGCCTTAACTGGCTACATCACAGATCCGCGTGATGTGGTGGGCGGAACATGGAGGGCCGTTGCTTGATGGCTACGCATACATTGCAGGTTTCAGGCCTTGGTTTTGTTTTAGGCAATGATGTCAATACAGATATACATTGTTCCAATAAGTACTTGCCAGGAAAGGATGCTGCTTATGTTGCGCAGCACGCCTTTGAGCAACTTTCGCCTGACCTTGCCGCTCGTGTGAGTGCAAACGGTGGCGGCATTTTGGTGGCGGGGCACCATTTTGGAATCAATTCGTCGCGGGAGCAGGCTGCGCATGTATTGCATGCGATGAATATCCGAGCGGTTGTTGCCAAGTCGTTCGGCCGACAGTTTTTTCGTAACGCGATCAATAATGGCTTGCCAGTCTTTGAGTGCGACACAGATCAGATCCTTGCCGGTCAAACCATCAGCATTGATTTTGGGACCGGCGAGCTTATCGCTGCGGGCCGACGCATACAGCAGGCGCACCGCTTGCCATCAGAGATCCTAGCGATTTTGTCGTTAGGTGGCCTCATTCCTTTTCTAAAAAAATACCCTGATTGGAAGTTTGCATGACAACTGTAACTGCAACGCAAAAGCGCCGTGCTCTGCGTGAACTATTAACGAGAGCTCAGGCCGTGTGTGCGCCCGGGATTTATGATGGCTACGGTGCACGACTGGTGGAGCAGGCTGGCTTTTCAGCGGTCTATATGACGGGCAACGGTGTGTCGGCGAGTCTGCTTGGGCGTCCTGATGTCGGCTTAATCGACTTGACGCTGATGACAGATCACGCACGTCGTGTTTCGGGGTCTGTCAGTATTCCGCTCATTTGCGATGCGGACACCGGTTACGGTAATGTGGTGAATGTCCGTCGCACAATTGCTGAGTTCGAGGCGGCTGGTGTAGCTGCCATTCATATGGAAGATCAGATTTCGCCAAAGCGTTGTGCGCAAATGCCTGGTGAACGTTCTGTGTTGGAGTTCGATGAAGCTGTATCCAAAGTTGCTGCGGCCAGTGCCGCACGCTCGGATCCCGAGTTTGTCTTGATCGCGCGTACCGACTCCGCAGGCGCACTCGGTTTGCCAGAAGCAATCCGTAGAGTACGTGCGTTTGCGCAAGAAGGCGCTGATGCCGTATTTGTAGAGCTCAAGGCGAGCCCCTCGCTCATGCAAGACATCGCCGCAATCAAGGCGGCGGTCAGTGTGCCTGTTGTGGTCAATATGGATAGCGGGGGTGCGTTAGCAGGGCTATCCTTTGACATGATGAAAGCTGCGGGAATCGACCTTGGTATTTATCCCGCAATGGCTCGAGGTGCTTTTGGTTTTGCGATGACTGCAGCCCTAAGCCATTTGTCTAAAGAGGGGAATATGCAGGGTTTTTCTGGGCAGATGTTTAACTCTGCCCAGTACAATGCATCGCTTGGCATCGATGAGGTTGAAGCGTGGGAAAAACGCTTCGACCGTTAAGCTAGCGTGTTCGTTAAGCGCCGTGTTTAAGCAAGAAATTTTACAAAGTTTGATACAGGCTCGCGCTCGCTAACTAGGGAGTTTTCGATTTTGCTCATGTCGGCTACACCGAGGGCGAGCCCACACATCACAATTTCGCCCTCAGGGATTCCAACTATCTGACGTATGGTGGGATGGAAACGATTAAAGGCAGCCTGTGCGCAGGTATCAAGATTGCGACCACGAGCCGCTACCATAAAACTTTGCAGGAAACAGCCAAAATCTAACCAAGATCCTGTATTCATTTTTCGTTCAATCGTAAAAATGATTCCAACAGGCGCACCGAAAAACGTGTAGTTCTTGCCGTGTTGTGCGTGCATTCCAGCTTTGTCGTCGCGTCCGAGTCCCAATAATTTATAGAGGGAGAGGCCAACTTTACGGCGACGATCAATGTAAGGAGATTCCCACTCGGTGGGATAGTAGCGGTAGTCTTCTTTTTGAGCCTCGAAGCGAGTCTTGTCGTTATAAATGTCGAGAATGGTATTGGACAAGCGATCCTTGATCTCTCCGGTCAAGACATACGCCTTCCAAGGCTGGGTATTTGAGCCAGATGGAGCACGCGCTGCAACCTCAAACATTTTTTCAATTTCTTCCCGAGGGACAGGCGTCGGTAAAAAGGCGCGCATCGAGTGACGGGAGATCATGGCGTCGTCCACGATTTGCTGTTGAGTGGTTTTAATCATTGGGGTGCCTTCTTTGCATCATTGGTAATTAGTGAGTTGGCTATTTTGCCGCATTGCCACATGTCTGTGCGGCGTTTTGGCACTTTAGGCGTTATCTTTGCCAATTTTTTTTAAACCCATACAATCGAGTCAAACAATAAGGGAGATTCTCGATGAGTGCTAGTGCGATGCAAGCATTTAGTGACAGCGCGCGTGACTTGTTAAGTCGCAATGGGGCGATTGAGCGCTTGCGCCGTTTACGCGACGCAGATGTCGGGTTTGATCGTGTGGCATGGCAAGAGCTCGCGAATGCTGGGTGGCTGGGTATTTTGGTTTCTGAGGACGAGGGCGGACTCGGTTTAGGCTTACGGGAAATGTCTGCGATCGCGCAAGAGGTTGGTCAGGCGCTGTTACCCGAGCCTTACATCGCTGGTGCAGTGCAGGTTGCCACCGTTTTGACGGGCGTACCGCCAAGTGTCTTGCGCAGTCAGTTGCTCGAGCAGTTAGTGAACGGCTCTTGTGTGGCCGGACTCGCTTGGCAAGAGAAGCTAGGGCAGATGCAAGCGCTAGAAGCGCTCACAGTGAAGAGTGTCGTGCAGAACGACATGCTTTGCCTGTCGGGGAATAAGTCTTTTGTGAGCCCGTCGAATGGAGCAGATGGCTGGATTGTCTTGGCGATGCAGCAGTCTGAGCCTGTGCTTGTGTGGCTACCTTCTAATCTGACGGGACTTGTGTGTGAAGAGCTCCGCGGGGCAGATGGTCTACCCACCTGTACCTTGAAACTAATGAATGTCGCTGTCCCCGCAGACCATGTTTTGTTGCGAGGGACGGATGCGCTTACTCTTGTCGATAGTGCAAACGATCGAGCGCGCGTCATACAGTCCGCTGAACTACTGGGCGTGATGAGAAAAGCGTTGAGTCAGACAATCGACTATCTCGGAACCCGCAAGCAGTTTGGCCAAGCGATAGGCAGTTTTCAGGCGCTCAAGCATCGCGCGGTCGATGCATATATTCAAGTCGAGTTGTCCTCCTCTTGTATTGAGGATGTCCTTACGCAAATAGAGCAGGGCGGGGAGCTTTCTGCTTTAGCAAGTCGAGCAAAGGCTCGAACTGTTTACGCGGCACTGTTAGTGACCCGGATGGCGATTCAGTTCCATGGCGCGATGGGTTTTACAGATGAGTGCGATGTTGGCTTGTATTACAAGCGAACGCTCAAACTGTCTGCGCAGCTTGGAAATTTAAACGGACATCGTATACGCTTCTTTCAACAGACTGCACCCGAGTCCTCGACGACCGCACAAGTTACAACAGCAGAGTTTCCGTCGCAGGCCGACTGGGACGCGATGTCGGAGAAAGATTTTCGGCAGATGCTGCGCAGCTTCTATTCAACAAACTATCCCGAGACGTTGCGCAATGTCCCACGTCGTCTGCACTGGCATGAGATCAAAGATTGGTATATGACGCTATCGCGTCAGGGTTGGGTCGCCCCAGCTTGGCCCAAGCGTTTTGGTGGGATGGGTTTGTCGCCAGAAAAGATGATTGCCTATGTGGAAGAGCAGGAGCAGTACGGGGTAGCACGTGCGCCGGATATGGGGATTGTCATGATTGGTCCGCTCTTAATACAACGCGGGAGTCCGGCACAACAACAGCAATTTCTGCCGAAAATCATTGCTGGAGAACATGTCTGGTGTCAGGGTTATTCGGAGCCTGGTGCTGGCTCTGACTTGGCTTCCCTGCGGACTGAGGCAATTCAAGATGGCGATGTGTTTGTCGTGAACGGTCAGAAAATCTGGACGACCTTGGCGCAAGATGCAACGCATATGTTCGCTCTGGTGCGCACGGACAAAGAGGCAAAAAAACAAGCTGGTATTAGTTTTTTGTTGATTGACTTAGCGACGCCTGGCATTACGATCAGACCGATTAAAGATATTGTGGGCTATGAAGAGTTTTGCGAGGTTTTTTTCGATAATGTCCGCGTGCCTGTCGAGAATCTTGTTGGCGAGTTAAATCAGGGCTGGACGATAGCCAAGACGCTTTTGGGCTTTGAAAGAATTTTTCTCGGCAGCCCGAAACAATCACGCTACGCGATGAGTCAACTCACGGCCATGGCTGAACACCTTAAGCTTTTCTCCGATGCTGTTTTTGTTTCGCGCTACGCCGAATTAATGCTAGATGTTGCTGATCAGGTGTCAGGCTACACACATTATGCTGAGATGGTGAAGCGCGGAGAGGTGTTGCCCCCTAGTGTTTCTTTGTTGAAAATCTGGGGTACGGATACGTACCAACGAATTTGCGCGCTGATGGTTGAGTATGCACAGGAACATGGGGCCTCGGGCTTTAACACCGAGTTGTCTCCTACTGGCTTAAATGTGCCAGCTATTATGCTGAACTCAATACCGTCCACGATTTATGGTGGCAGCACAGAGGTGCAGAAAGAAATTCTGGCTAAGCATGTACTGAAGCTGCCGGACTAAAGGCGGTTCGAGCATAAAAAATGCGCTCTCCGTAAAGGAGGCGAACTCAATAGGAGAGATTTTGGAAACGATTCAATACGAAGTACGCGCGGGTGTTGGAACGCTGACGCTTAATCGTCCGCAACGAAAAAACGCGATTGATGCGGTGATGCGCGAGGAGCTAAAAGAGGTCGTGGCATCAATGCCGCGCCAACGCGACTTGCGGGCGCTCATTATCACCGGTGCAGGCGCGACGTTTTGTGCCGGTGGTGATATCAGTGTGATGGGGGCTGGCACCTTGAGTCCTGAGGATGGTCGGCATCGGATGCGGCATGACTATCTTTCCTGGATTGAGACCCTGCTTAGGCTGGAGATCCCCGTCATCTCCGCAGTCGAGGGCGCGGCCTACGGTGCAGGCTTTAGCTTGGCGCTCACGGCCGATATTATTTTGGCTGCACCGAGCAGTCGCTTTTGCCTCTCGTTTATGAAGCTTGGCTTGATTCCCGATTGTGCGGCGTTCTATACCTTACCTCGCGTCGTTGGACTGCAGCGTGCGAAGGAGCTGGCGTTTTCGGCACGAGAGTTGAGTGCGCAAGAAGCGCGAGATCTGGGGATCGTGCTGGAGGTGCTGCCCGAAGGACGGGTGCTCGAGCGTGCGCACCAGATGGCAGATTGTTTTGCACAAGCGGCACCGGCGGCGCTTGCGATGACCAAGCGCGCTTTTAACGCTTCGTTAAATAGTTCATTGGAAGTCATGATGGATATTGAAGCCGATGGGCAAGCGGTGGCGCGCACTAGTCAATGGCATACCGATGCGGTAGAGC
>JBILJY010000172.1:0-5587 GCA_044376975.1 Burkholderiaceae bacterium
AAGCAGTGCGAGAAGCTGCGACAGAGGCCGCTAAGTTGAACCGCGATCTTTCGCTTGCTGCCGATTCGGATTTGAAAGGTAAATTAGCCGCCGCAGGCGTCACGATTAATCCTGTGGATCAAGCTCCGTTTATCGCTGCGACAAAGTCTGTTTACGACAAATGGCGCAAAACGTTTCCAGACCTAGTTGATGCAATGGTCAAAGAAGCCGCTAAGCCATAATTGATCTAAAGGGATAGCCATGAGCGCTCGAGGAAATTATTTAGTCAATTCGCTGATTAACATCACCGATCTGACGATCGAGGTAAGCAGTAAGATCATCGCTGTGATCACACTGGTTGTCATGTTTCTTTCGCTCATGGCTGAAGTTATTGTGCGTTACGTCACTAACCAGGGAATGGGCTGGCCGACAGAAATACCAAGCCTGCTTTTCCCTTGGCTAATGATGAGTGGAATCGTACTTGCAGCCCAATATGGCAAGCATATCGCGGTCGAAACGATTCGTGCATTCCTTGGTAAAAATCTGAATCGTGTTCTGCTGATGTCACTTCAGGTCGTAATCATTTGTACCTTCTTTTACTTGGCCCAAGTCGGTTTGTTTGTAATCGAGATAACGGGCTCAGAGGTTTATCCCGTGACGAAGGTTTCGGCAAAGTGGGCATATCTGTCAATCATCGTTGGTTTTGTCGCGTTGGGTCTGACTGGCATTACAACTTTCTTTCGTCTGCTTTTTGCGGATGATCCGTTATCGGTGCGTGCGCCTGCTCCGGAGGACAGTGTATGACTTTCCTAATGCTCGGTATTTTTTTAGCGCTGCTCGTGCTAGCGTTTCCGGTTGGGTATGCTTTGGTTGTCAGCTCCGGCATCGCCGCGATCACTGTTGGTGCGATGCCCAGTGCGACAATTGTTGTCAAAATATTTCAACCCTCGCAAAGTTTTCCGCTTTTAGCGATCCCATTTTTTGTGCTGTCTGGCAACTTGATGATGGGTGGCACGCTAGGGAAAAAACTCATTGAGTTTGCTACCGCGTTAGTGGGCCGCATGCATGGGGGACTGGCGCAAGTCAGTGTGGTGGGTTCAACAATTTTTGGCGGAGTGTCCGGTTCGGCGGTGGCTGAGGCGTCAGCACTCGGTTCGATGTTGATCCCGTGGCAAAAAAAGGAAGGTTATCCCGGACCATTTGCGGCGGCGGCCATTGCATCCTCTTCGGTGATTGCGGGGTTGATTCCGCCCTCGATACCTTTGATCATTTTTGCAACAGTTTCTGATCAGTCTATTGCCTCGCTGTTTTTGGCAGGCGTTGTTCCGGGTTTGATGCTTTGTTTTGGCTTTATGTTGGTTTGTTATTTATCTGGCCGGATTAGAAATTTTCCTAGGCTAATGAACAAAGTCACCGCTGTTGAGTTTTTAAAAATTACGTTTTACGCTTTGCCCGCGTTATTGATGCCACTCTTTATCGTGATCTTATTAAGGGCGGGTATCGCGACGCCGACCGAAGTGAGTGTGATGGCGGTGTTTTACGGTCTTGTGGTCAGTTTAGTGATCTATCGTGACGTCAACATGAAGCGCCTGTTTGACGCCTTAGTTCACACGGCAGTCACCACTGGTGTGGTCATGCTGGTGATTTCCGCCTCAAATATCGTTGGCTATGTCCTGACGGTTGAGGCCGTGCCAAAAGCGGTGGCGGAGTGGGCGCTGGAAACCCTTAAGAATCCTCTCGTTATCCTGCTGATGTTGAACATTATTATGCTCGTGGTGGGTATGTTCCTGGACTTGCCAGCTGCCATATTGTTACTGGGGCCAACGTTCGTCGCCATCGGTAACGCCATTGGCTTGGATTTGATTCAGCTCGGGATCATGATGGCAGTCAACCTGAGTATCGGTCTGTTTACGCCACCCGTCGGCACCACACTTTTTGTAGCGGCGGCTATATCCAGGGAATCGATCGGTTCGATTGTGAAGGAGCTTTGGCCTTTCTACCTTGTCGCTCTCGTAGTGCTTACTTTGATGACATATTTTCCAGCTTTAACGATGTACTAAGGTAAATCTTTTTTATTGACTAATACGATATTTGACGGAGTAGTGAAACATGCTGTTAAAAGATAAAGTGGCGATTATTACTGGTGGTGCTGGGGTCAACGGGCTTGGCTTTGCTTCTGCGCGCATGATGGCTGCGCAGGGTGCACGCGTTGTCATTCTTGACCTCGACAAAGCACAGCCAGCTTCTGTGGCCGCAACCTTAGGGCAACAGCATATGGGCGTTGTCGCCGATGTCACGAACAAAGCCTCATGTGACGCGGCAATCAAGGCCGTCATGGAGAAATTCGGTCAGATTGATATTTTGTTTAATAATGCAGGGATCACCCAACCTCGCAAGACGATGGAGATCAGCGCTGCTGATTACGAGGCGGTCTTGGATGTGAGCTTGCGTGGCGCGTTGTATATGTCCCAAGCAGTGTTGCCGCACATGCGTGCGCGTAAGCAAGGCTCGATTATTTGTACGTCGTCCGTCTCTGCACAACGCGGCGGTGGAATTTTAGGTGGCCCACACTATTCTGCTGCGAAAGCCGGGGTATTGGGCTTGGCGCGCGCGATGGCGCGGGAGTGCGGTGTCGATAACATTCGTGTGAATTGCATCACGCCAGGTCTGATTGAGACAGATATCAATAAAGGCCTCATTCCCGCGGATCGCATGACTGATATTTTGTCGAACATTCCGATGAATCGTATTGGCGAACCGAATGACGTGGCTGGCTGTGTCGTGTTCCTAGCCAGTGACTTATCAAAATACTGTACGGGCATCACGTTGGATGTCAACGGTGGCATGTTGATTCATTAATTGCTTGCCTAGCCTCATGACCAAGCCGACGTCCCTGCAAGACCTAGCGAACGCCATTCGATTTCTGTCAGTTGATGCCATTGTTCGTGCGGGGGAAGGGCACCAAGGTGTCCCTCTCGGGATGGCGGAAATTGCCACCGCGTTATACCTGAACCATCTCAAGCATGATCCCGCCTTCCCGACATGGTGGGATCGTGATCGGGTGGTTCTATCGAATGGTCACGGCTCGATGCTTTTGTATTCCCTCTTGTACTTGACGGGATACGAAAAAATTTCACTTGAGCAAATCAAGTCGTTTCGTGAGCTCGGATCCCATTGTGCCGGGCATCCTGAATTAGATCCTGAGGCTGGAATTGAAGTCACGACGGGACAGCTTGGGCAAGGCATTGCCAATGCGATGGGGATGGCTGTCTCTGAAGCATTTTTGCGTGCCCGCTTTGGCAGCGATCTTGTGAATCACTTTACCTACGCCTTTGTCGGTGATGGATGCTTGCAAGAGGGTGTCGGCCAGGAGATGATCAGCCTCGCAGGTCATCTTGGGCTAGGGCGTTTGATTTTATTGATGGATGACAATGCCATCACTGATGATGGGAGCACGGAGTTATCGATCAGCGAGGATGTCGCTAAGCGCTTTGAAGTCGCGCAGTGGCATGTTCAACGGGTGGATGGGCATGATTTGGAAGCTGTTTCTGTCTGTATGACTGCAGCGCGCGCAGACTCCCGTCCTTCGATTATTTTGGCGCGTACAACCATCGCTAAGGGCCTTGCAAGGCTTCAAGGGCAACGTGGTGGGCATAGCGCTAAGCTGTTTGAAGCGGATGCCGAGCAGATGCGCAAGGATTTGAATTGGCCTTACTCAGCATTTGAGACGCCTGAGGCGATCTTAAGTGCCTGGAGAGCGAGCCCGAGCGCGAATCCGTCTAATCGTTCACAATGGCTGACGCGTGTTGCCGCACTCTCTGCAGAAAAACGAGCTGAGTTTGAGCGCGTGATGCGAGGTGAATTGCCGCCTGCGCTTGGGGCTGCACTCGCTGCGCTGAAAGAGAAGCTTCTTGCTGAGCACCCGCGCGGCGGCATCAATTTATCTGCCGCAGTTAATGACTGCCTGACCGATCACTTGCCAGAGCGTATCGTGGCTTGCGCGGATTTGGAGGCACCCACCGATCATAAAAAACGGTTGAATGCTTTTAGTGCTTCAAATCCACAAGGGGCCTATATTCATTGTGGAGTCCGTGAGCACTTGATGGGGTCTATGTGTAATGGCATTGCGGCACATGGAGGTGCCATACCTGTTAGTGTCACGTATTTGGCGTTTTCAGATTACATGCGCCCAGCCTTGCGTAACGCAGCGCTCATGAAGCTTCCGGTCAAATTTGTGTTTAGTCACGATTCGATCGGTATCGGAAAAAACGGACCCACGCATCAACCCGTTGAAATCTTAGCCTCATTGCGTGCGATGCCTCACATGTTGGTGATGCGTCCCGCGGATGCTGTAGAAGCTGTCGAATGCTGGGAGGCTGCACTAAGGCATAAGCAAGGGCCTGTTTCCTTGATTTTTTCAAGACAGGCACTCCCACATGTGCGTGCGTCAGCGGCTGCCGATAACCTGTCCGCACGTGGTGCCTACGTCTTGGCAGAAGGAAAAACTTTACCGCGACAAGTAAGCTTGCTTGCAACGGGCTCCGAAGTCGCCATTGCCTTGCAGGCGCGTGAACAGCTTGAAGCTATGGGTGTATCGACGGCGGTTATCTCGATGCCTTGCTGGGAGCTGTTTGATCGTCAGCAGGCTTCCTATCGCGCAGAGGTGTTGTGCCCTGGCACCACGACCGTGGCGATCGAGGCCGCTGTGAAACTTGGTTGGGAACGCTATCTTGGCAATAACGGCAGATTTATTGGCATGAGCGACTATGGCTTGTCGGGACCAGCCGATGCACTGTATGAGCACTTTGGAATCACCGCAGAAAAAGTGACCGAAGCTGTTTTAGCTATTCGCACTATCGCGACATGAGTCGACGGGCTAAGTAGGATAGGGCGTCAACCAAGACAACCAGAATGATCATGGCGATCAGGATGCTGCTGGTTTCACTCATCTGAAACAAGCCCATATGAAAGGCCAGCATTTGCCCCAGTCCACCACCGCCCACAACGCCTAACACCGCTGCAGCGCGGATATTGTTTTCCCAGCGGTAAAGGGAATAGGAAACCAATTGAGGCAGCACTGTTGGTAGCGTAGCGAAGAGAAAAATACGTCCTTCATTCACGCCTTGTATACGTAAGGCCTGTGCTGCACCTTGGGGGGCATTCTCGATGGATTCCGCAAAGAGACGCCCCAACACGCCTGTTGTATGTAAAGCTAACGCGAGTGTGCCCACAAAAGGCCCTAAGCCCGCAGAGATCAACAGTAGTGCAGCCCAGACCAATTCAGGGATCGAGCGAAATGCATTCAAGATCAATCGGGTAATAGAATACCAAGCAGACTTGACGCCGTTCGAGGTCTTGCTTGCGGGTAAGGCAAGCAAGAGCCCAAGACACGCGGCGATCAGGGAGCCCAGAGCAGACATAGCCAAGGTCTCAAGGCTTGCGACGCCGAGCTTTGATAAAAACTTCGGGTCAAGGTTTGGCGACAGCAGTTCACCTAAGAACTTGCCCATCCGAACAGCGCTATCAATCGAAAGCATCCGTGCGAGCTGTAAATCGAGTGTCCAAAAACTTAGCGCAATGAGTGCCGCGATACCAATAAGGACCCAGT
>JBILJY010000001.1:0-62662 GCA_044376975.1 Burkholderiaceae bacterium
GTGGTAAGCCCCAAATCGCTAAAACGCGCAAACCCATAATTCGACCACGGAACTTCGCGTCAGTCGAGCGCAGCATCACCGCAGCCAAGGGAGTCATACACATGCTTTGTGCAAACCCGGCACATAGCAAAATCACTGCGCCAGCAACAAACGATGTCAGTGGCGCAAAAACTAACAGCAATCCAAACCAGCAAACTGTGGAGATAAACATCGCGCGAGCGGTACCAAGTGAAAACACATTGGTTCCTAGCACCAGCGAGCCCACCAACGCACCCACAGAAAAGCTGGCGCTCAACAAGCCAAGCCCCGTCTGGTCTACCTCATAAATTGTCCGTGCGATGTAGGGCAACAATCCTAAGGAAAATGGAAAAGCCAAAAGGTTGATCAAAAAAGCGATGGCGATCGGACCGAGCAACTCTGGCTTACCCCAGGCATAAACGAAAGCCTCCTTTAGGTCACGCACGGGAGCCATGGAAACTGGTTGACCTACGTGGGGAACCCGGCCCGCCACACCTCGCGAAAAAATAAAACTAACAATGTAGAGAACAGTAATGACAACGTACGCGGGAACCAAGCCAAATTGTGCAAAAACACTCGCACCTGCAAGCGCGCCCGCAATGCGCGCCGAATCGGAGGTCATGCGCGATAGCCCCAGCGCTGCGGTCATTTGATCTGCTGGTTGCGTCTGACCAATCAAGGCGTAACGCATCATCATGTCCGAGGGACGAACAACACCCACAATGGACGCCAACACAATCACCAACACCGGAGACAACAAATCAAATAGACCTAACAAGGCGATCAACAGTGCTAGGCAGCCATACAGCCCGCGCGTCAGCATAAACAGGCTTCGATAACCAAACCGATCGCCCGCGATTCCAAAAAATGGGCTGATCAAGGACCCACTGTATTGCAACGCCCCATACACAACTAGCATGAGCACAGAATTGGATTCCACAAGCACATACCAGCCCAGGACGAGGATCTCCATCTCGAAAGCCCAAGAGGCACAGAGGTCAGCCGGCCACTGGTAACGAAAGCTGCGCACCTGAAAAGGAATACGTGAAGACTGTACGATTTTGGAGATCGCTGCCAGCATAGAATTTGTATAAATGAATTGGATAAGTTCGCAGCCCTCACTCTAACCGCAAAACACGATAAGATGCGCAGCAACAGGGAGACGGAAATGAAGATATTAATTCTTGGTGCGGGTGGAGTCGGCGGTTATTTTGGAGCTCGACTTATTCAAGCTGGGGCAGATGTTACTTACCTTCTGCGGGATGCACGTCATACAAAGATTCAAGCAGAGGGCCTCGCGATCGAAACCCCTAAAGAATCGTTTACAGTTAAGCCTAAGTCCGTCACACGAGAGCAGCTCAAGCCAGAGTATGACCTGATTATTCTCGCGCCCAAGGCCTTTGATTTTGACGATGCACTCGAGTCCCTGAGCGGGGCAAGCAGTAAAGGTGTTTTACTACCCTTTCTAAATGGCATGAGCCATATTCAGCGCTTAGACGAGAAGTTTGGTCGAGACCGCGTAATGGGCGGCGTAGCCCACATTGCGGCGACAATCGCCTCAAATGGTGCAGTGAAACAATTGACAGAGTTGCATGCCCTAACGATCGGCCATCGCTCTGCCTCGCACGAGCCGCTCGCCCGAGAATTTTTTGCTCTGTGTGAGAAGGCTTCTTTCGACAAGTCGTACAGCGAGAATATCGAACAATCGCTTTGGGATAAGTGGGTCTTTCTTGCGACGCTGGCTGGCATGACAACGCTCTGCCGCGGCCATGTAGGAAAAATTGCGGCTGCTCCGTGGGGCAAGGAAGTCATGACCGCTTTTTATGCAGAGCCCTGCGCGATTGCTCAAGCACACGGCTTTCCGACCAAAGCGACTGCCCAGCAAAAAGCTCTCGATATGCTGACTAAAGTGGGATCCAGCTTTGCGGCGTCTATGCTGCGCGATCTGGTGCAAGGCAACCAGACAGAACACGAACATATTCTGGGTGCAATGATCGAGCGCGGTGTTGAAAAGAACGTGCCGTGTATTCTTCTGAAGACAGCACATACACATATGGTGGCAGAGCAAACCAACTAGTGCGTGCGATGACCTAGCGGGAAAGTGCCAGCCTGATGCCAAAACCAATGAGGCAAAGGCCGGCTACTTTTTCAAGTAAATAGCCCACTATAGGATTCGTGCGCAACCGCTCCGCAAGGAAAAAGGTCAATAAGGTCGCACCCAATCCATATAAAAAAGTCAGCACAGCAATCGTGCCGGCCAAAAATCCGAATGTGATGAGCCCTCTGTGGTGGACAGGGTCCACAAACAAAGGAAAGAAAGCCATGTAAAACACAATGGCTTTGGGATTGAGCACCGTAATCAATAAGGCCTGACGCATATAGTGATAAGGCTTGATGTTCAAAATGGGTGCGGCGCCAGGCTTGGCGAGTAACATGCGCGCTCCCAACCATGCCAGATAAAGTGCGCCGATCCACTGCACAGCCTCAAAGGCAGCGGGATAGGCCATCAAGATCGCAGCGACTCCTGCTACGGCTAGCCACAACAAGACTTGATCGCCAAGGATCACACCCATTGTGGCGCCTAATCCACCAGAGATGCCGCCTTTACTCGTCGAAGTAACCAAGGCCAAATTACCCGGCCCGGGTATCAACAAAAATATTGTGAAGGCAACAACAAAAGCGCCGTAGTCAGTCACACCAAACAACATATCCGCCTTAACGATTAATGCTTGTGTGCCGCGTTTTGTTCGATTGCGGCAGGGTTATGGGTCGCTGGCTTGATTTCAAAATTAACGTTTACTTCACCCGCTTTCTCAAAGCGCAACGTTACCGGAACAATCTCACCCGCCTTGAACGGTGCGTTCAACCCCATAAACATAATATGAAAGCCGCCAGGTGCGAGCGTGGCACTCGCGCCTGCGGGTACGTCAATACCCTGCACTTGCCGCATCTTTGCTACGCCATTCTCGTTAATGATTGTGTGCAACTCGACACGTCCAACATTTGCCGTCGTCGCTGAAATCAAGCGATCCGTCTGGGTGCTTTTATTCTGAATCTGCACATAACCCGCACCATTTTTTTGGCCAGGAGCACTTGCGCGCACCCAAGGCGCCTCGAAAGCCAAGCCAGCATTTGACGTGTTTTGTGCCGCCGCCGAGCTAGCGAGCAAAACGCCGATCACGAGCGCGACAGAACTGAACAGCTTTTTCATTTTTATCACCTAAAAATTAGCTTCTTAAACTTTGATACCCCAAATTTTATCTGAAGACCAAGTAAACGCTCTAAACTGCACTGCAGGTAAAAAAAGCAATGTCAGATAAAACTTCTCAATCAGGGACACGCAGCACTTTGCTTAATCAGGAAGCATCGGGGATTTACGCGCCCGCGCGCCTGATCCAGCCGATACCACGTCAACGTTATGGCTGGCGTGCGGCGATCATTGTCCTCGCACACCTTGCACTCTTGGCCGTGTTCCTGATGCGCCTTGACTTTTTGTCAGGAGGCGCCGTACCGTCAAAGTCCGAAACTCTCGACATCATCGTCGTCGATCTCTCGAGCGAGAGCGACACTACACCACCCGCAGAGCCGGTTGCAGAAGCTTCCATCACAAGCCCGCCTCCACCGACTTCCCTCACGCCTCCGACTGAATCGCAGCCCATTCAAGCGCCAGCCACTATTCCAGTTGAACCAGCCACCCAGCCAGCTGTGGAGGCACTCCTCGTGACACAAGAAGTGCCACGTACCACACCTGCCGAATCCCCTGTACGACCAGAGCCGCCTGCACCCGCACCAAAGCCAGTCGCAACCGCAGTAAACAAAAACATTGCAGCCCCATCGTCTTCAGCAACCACCAGTGCGCCTCAGCAACCCGCTGCAGGCTTAAATAGAGATTCTGACTTTCAGACGACTCCACCAAAGTTAGATCCAGCGTATCTACACAACCCTGCCCCCAATTACCCACCTCTATCAAAGCGCAATAGAGAAAGCGGAACGGTGTTATTGCTTGTCAAGGTCGATCCAGAGGGTAAGGCCACCACTGTCACCTTACATAAGTCGAGCGGGTATGAGCGACTTGATCAAGCTGCCATACAAGCGGTCACTCGATGGCGATTTGTTCCCGGCATGCGGGGGCAAACCGCCATCAGCGCGACCGTGATCGTTCCGATCAGTTTTAAACAACCCTAACGATCAACAGACACGGAGGAAAAGTTTTACAGCGCGTTCAAGGGAATCTTGACGTAAGAGGTCCCGTTGGACTCAGGTGGCGGTAAGTGACCCGCACGAATATTAATTTGCACTGCGGGCAGAATGAGCACGGGCATTTCTAGGGTTGCGTCACGCTTCGTCCTCATTTCAACGAATTGCTCTTGCGTCACACCGTCATGTAAATGGATGTTCTTTGCTCGCTGCTCAGCCACGGTCGTTTCAAATTGAATAGGTCTGTTGTTTGGTGGATAGTCATGGCACATGAACAAACGCGTCTCTGGCGGCAGACTCAAAATCTTTCTGTTCGACGCGTAAAGCGCTCTGGCATCCCCACCAGGAAAGTCACAACGTGCCGAGCCTACATCAGGCATGAACATCGTGTCACCCACAAATACTGCATCACCAAACTGGTAGGCCATGCAGGCAGGTGTGTGACCCGGAACAAACAAAGCACGACCAGTTAGGGAACCGACTTGGATTACCTCGTCCTCTGCAAACAGATGATCGAATTGCGAGCCGTCCTGCTTGAAGCTCGGTTCTAGATTAAAAATGCCTGCAAAGACTTTCTGTACCGCAGTAATTTTCGAGCCAATCGATATCTTTCCTCCTAACTTTTCTTTCAAGTAGGGTGCGGCAGACAAATGATCCGCATGCGCATGCGTCTCGAGAATCCATTCAACTTTTAGCTGATTCGCCCGCACAAACTCCACCACCTTGTCCGCAGAGAAGTGTTTAGTCCGACCAGACTTGGGGTCGTAATCCAGCACCGAATCAATAATCGCGCAACTCGATCCCGGGGCGTCGTAGACGACATAGGTGACGGTCCAGGTCGCTGGATCGAAAATTCCATGAACGTTTGGCTTTTTTTCTGAGGCAGACATTTTTTCACTCCAACTATCAATAAGATGAATATATTATATTTACAAATACATTATTAGTAAATATAATACTTACTTGATTATTATCAACAAAGCAGCCAATACAAATGTCCACTTCAACCCCAACGCTTGAGCTAGAGGCAATGCAAGCCGCGGCCGATCAGGCCTGCCGCTTAATGAAGGTGCTCACCAATTCAGATCGCTTAATGATCTTGTGTCAACTTACACAAGAAGAAAAGTGCGTGAGCGAATTGCAAGAGTTGCTCGGTATCGTGCAGCCCACCTTGTCTCAACAACTAACCGTTTTGCGCAACGAAAAGCTCGTCACCACACGTCGAGAAGGAAAAAATATCTACTATCGCTTCGCTAGTCCTCAGGCGTTTGCCGTAATCGAAGTGTTGTATTCCCAGTTTTGTAAAAAGACGAAGGCTAAAAAATCATGATGATCGATTGGACAAATTTTTCCCCTTGGAGCGCCATTTTTGGTGGTGTGTTGCTTGGCGTCGCCTCTGCACTTTTTATCCTCGCGAATGGCCGCATACTTGGTATCAGCGGCATTCTTGGTGGATTGCTTCCACCTAAATCAGGTGATACCGGTTGGCGATTAGCCTTCCTCGCCGGAATGTTCGTAGCACCTTGGGTATTTTTGCTACTCGCTCCAGCAGACCTCGTCTCGGTGCCTCGCATCGAGGCCAATACGCTTACGACAGTGATTGCCGGCCTTCTAGTCGGCGTTGGTACGCGCTACGCGTCAGGTTGCACAAGCGGCCATGGCGTTTGCGGTCTCTCCCGCCTATCGCCACGCTCGTTAGTCGCAACAGTCAGTTTTATGGGTGCCGGCTTTGGCACCGTTCTCCTTGTTCGTCACTGGTTATAAAGGAAGCACGATGCATCGACTCGTTGAGTTTCTTGTGGGACTGCTATTTGGTCTAGGTCTCATTCTTTCAGGCATGACTGATCCTGGAAAAGTCCTCGGCTTTCTGGACCTCTTTGGCGCCTGGGATCCATCCTTGGCGTTCGTCATGATGGGCGCAATCGCCGTGGGATTTTTTGCTTTTGCGATTGCCAAAAAACGCACCACGACGATCTTTGGTGGTGCCCTGCACTTACCGAAGGCGAGTCATATCGACAAGCGCTTGGTCATCGGCAGCACTGTTTTTGGTATCGGTTGGGGCTTAGCAGGCTTCTGCCCTGGTCCAGCACTTGTGTCAATGGCTTCGGGTCAAATACAAGCTTTGTGGTTCGTCTGTGCGATGGTAGCGGGCATGCTGGCGTTCGAGGCGCTCGAACGTAATCGATGAGATTCCCACCCCCCCGACTGCCAATTTTTGACTGGGTCCCCACTTACGATCAGAAGACGTTCACCAGTGATCTACTTGCTGCGCTAATCGTCACCCTCATGCTGATCCCGCAAAGTCTCGCTTATGCGATGCTGGCGGGACTACCTCCAGAGGTGGGGCTTTACGCGAGCATCGCACCATTAGTCCTGTATATGTTTTTCGGGACTAGTCGAGTCCTCGCTGTCGGTCCGGTCGCGGTTATCTCCCTGATGACCGCAGCTGCCATCGGTGAACATGCAAGCGCAGGAACACACGCCTACTGGCAGATCGCAATCACTCTCGCTTTTTTATCTGGCCTGATACTGCTGGCTTTGGGCTTGCTACGCCTTGGGTTTCTTGCAAACTTCTTAAGTCACTCGGTGGTATCCGGATTCATCACCGCTTCGGCATTGCTTATTGCCGCGAATCAATTCAAAACCGTCATGGGCGTACGCGTCGACGGGGACAATTTTTTTGTACTCCTAAAGAATTTACTGGCACAGGCTACCCACACACATGCTTTAACATTTTTAGTTGGTATTGGGACACTAGGCTTCCTGTTTCTAACTCGGCATTACCTCAAGCCGAACCTGATCAGGCTCGGCGTACCACCAACAATCGCCGATATCGTGGGCAAAGCCTGCCCCGTCATCGCGATAGGCCTCACAACCGGCCTCACCTGGGGGCTTTCTTGGGATCAGGCCGGCATCAAAGTAGTGGGCTTTGTGCCCCAGAGCCTGCCACCCGTTACGGCGCCGCTCTGGGATATCTCGCTTTGGAGCACTCTCTTTGTCCCGGCACTCCTGATTAGTATTGTGGGCTTCGTTGAATCAGTGTCGGTAGGCCAGACACTTGCCGCGCGTAAGCGCCAGCGTATCGAACCTAATCAAGAACTGGTGGCACTGGGTGCCTGCAACTTATCGGCGGCCTTCACCGGTGGATTCCCCGTTACCGGAGGTTTTGCGCGCTCGGTTGTGAACGCAGATAGCGGCGCCCGTACCCCAGCAGCAGGCTTCATGACCGCTTTGGGCATCGCACTCACCTCGTTATTGCTCACACCCGTTCTTTTTTATTTGCCTCATGTCACTCTCGCAGCAACGATCATCATTGCAGTGCTATCGCTTGTCGATTTCAAGATATTTATACACACCTGGCACTTTGCCCGTTCCGACTTTTATGCCGCAGCAGCAACCCTACTCGGCACCCTTGGTTTTGGTGTGGAGGCAGGTCTTATTGTGGGTGTGCTGTTATCAATCGGACTCCACCTCTATAAAACGAGTGAACCACACATCGCAGAAGTCGGGCTTGTCCCTGGCACCGAGCATTTCAGAAATGTGACGCGCCACCATGTCATGACGAGTCCAATCGTACTTTGCCTTCGCATCGATGAAAGCCTCTATTTTGCCAACGCACGAAATATCGAAGATCGCCTGAATGCCGAGGTCGCAGGACGCACTGAGCTACAACATGTTGTGCTGCAGTGTTCGGCAGTAAACGACATAGATGCCAGCGCGTTAGAAAGCCTAGAGACTATCGAAAAACGCCTGAGAGATGCCGGTATCAAGCTGCACTTGTCCGAGGTGAAAGGTCCGGTCATGGATCGCCTAACAAAAACGCAGTTTCTAAAAAAGCTTAGCGGTCAGGTTTACCTCACAAACTATCGTGCGCTGCAGCAATTGGATCCCGACACTTTCGCGCGCGCCGCCGTGCTTTAATCCCCCCATGGAAAACACACCGAAGCTGTTTAATAAAAACTTGGTGCTATTGATTTTGTGTCAAGGCATCTTTCTCGTCAACAACATCACCTTTGTAGCAATCAATGGTCTTGTCGGACTGAGTTTGAGCCGGGTCGCCTGGATGGCGACACTCCCTATCATGGGATATGTTGTGGGGGGCGCCCTATCGACCTCTATCGTTGCCCGAGCACAGCGGCGCTTCGGTCGGCAAAAGTCTTTCCAACTCGGACTTTTAGTAGCGATCGTTTCGTCTTTGATTTGCGCGTATGCAGCCTATTCGAAAAATTTCTGGTTATTAGTATTTGGTACCTTTGTTGCAGGCTACTACAGCGCTAACGGTCAACTCTACCGCTTCGCAGCTGCCGAGCTCACGGATGTCAGTCTTAGAGAGAAGGCAATTTCTTGGGTCTTAGCCGGCGGCATCATCGGCGCCGTCGTTGGCCCTAACTTGGCGAACTACACCAAAGATTCCTTTGACACGCCATTTTTAGGTGCGTATCTCATTCTGACTGTTGCGGGTTTTCTGGGCTTGCTCGTCATGCACTTCATCGAGTTCCCAAAGATCTCAGCGGCAGAAAAAAAGGCAGCGGGGACTGGGCGTACGGCCTGGGAGTTACTCAAACAACCGGTCTTTCTTGTCGCCGCTGTGAGCTCCGCTCTCGGCTACGGCGTGATGAACCTGCTGATGGCCGCAACACCTCTTGCGATGAAGGTCTGTGGCCTGCCCTTCTCAGACGCTGCCTTTGTTCTTGAGTGGCATGTCATTGGGATGTTCGCACCGGGATTTTTTACAGGCTCTTTAATTAAAAAATATGGCACAGGCAAAATTATGTGGCTTGGCATATTTTTAAATTTTGTCTGCATTTTGATCGCACTGTCTGGCGTAGACGTGATGCACTTTATGTTGGCCTCCTTCATTCTCGGCGTCGGTTGGAACTTCCTCTTCACGAGCGCAACAAACCTCGCGATGACCGCCTACCGACCAGAAGAGAAGGATCGCGCTCAAGGCGTGATCAATTTCTTTGTCTTCACAACGATGGCGGTCACTTCGTTTAGCTCAGGCGCACTTGTGACAACATCAGGCTGGGACATCCTGAACCTTGGTTCATTGTTCCCGGTTGTTTTAATGGGTGTCGCACTTCTTTGGTTGCGTCATAAGGACGCGCAAGAAAAGAAACGGTCAGTACCGAACTAGTCTTTACCGGTTGCGCTGCGCTGCAAGCCCTGCGCCCAACAAAATGCAGAGGCTTGCAATCATGGAGCTAAACGCCAAGGTCGACATCCCTGTTAGACCTTGGCCAATCGAGCAGCCCAACCCTAAGGCACCGCCTACTCCCATCAACATGCCACCGAGCACGTAGCGTCTCATCTCGCGTGGTGTAGAAAACCCCTGAAGCTGTAATGTGCCCCGCAGAGCGGCAATCACAAACGAGCCGAGTAACACGCCACAGATCACGGCTACCGGAAAACCGAAGCGCATACCCGTGGCAATCATTAGATACTGAATGGTCTCGCCAATCGGAGCGATAAACGTCAGTGATACCAACGGTTTTGGCTCAAACTCGTCAGCGGCAAGCCAACCTGTTGCAATCCAACCGGCCACCACCAGCAAACCCACACCAAGACCACCGAAGAAGTCTTTCGCGCTGCGCACAATCATGCCGCGATAAAAAACAAACCAAGCTAAGGTCACGAGCAATAGACCAACAAGAAAACGGTTCGAAAGCGACGACCACTCATACAGTCCGCCCAGGGGAACGCTTGTTACCTGCGCCAGCATTGTTCTCAATGGACCCAACACTCCTGACAGTGTCGCGTAGGCCGATATCCCAAGGCAAAGCAATACAACCAACGAGCGCAAATTACCTTGCGCCAACAGCACCACGGTACGCGCGCCGCAACCGTTTGCGAGCATCATGCCGTAGCCAAACATCGTCGCACCCAGAGGTAGAAGCAACCAAGAGAAGTTCGATGTGCGGTAGATAGCAGTCGAAAAATCAATCAGCTCAGTTATAGCCAGTAACTGTGTGCCGACTATCGCGACAAGCATCGCCAAGGCAAACGATCTCGCCTTCAGCAGATTTTTAGATTCAACATAATCCTTTACCGCCCGATTCAAACAAAATCCTGTTGATTGGCCGAGCGCACCGAACGCGACACCAATCGCCAGGCCAGACCAAGCCAGTATTTCGTTCGGTGACATCAGGCACCACTCCCCCAGGTATCGCGTGCAATCGCGTTATACCAAGCCACACCGTGCAGTGCTTCTAGCTTGCGCACTGTATCGCTCGCCTCTCTTGGACTCACGCCACCAGAGCCCTTAACTTCGACGATTTTTCCATCCGCGACTTGGTACACCCCCGCAACCGAGATACCATAGTCCGGTGCAACCAGACTGTAGCAAGTGTTCGACCACGAGGCAGCGGCAGCAGGCTTACCAGCCAAGGCATTGACAATTGCCGCTGCGGCAACTTTACCTTGCGCGTTCGCACAAAAGCCGGACTTGGGCATGGGTGCAGCAATGGTTGCATCACCAACCACATAAATATCTTTGACTTGCGTGGATTCAAAGGTGTCAGGCTTGACTGGTACCCAACCGCTCTTGTTGGAAACACCAGCACGTTCAGCAATCAAGCCTGCCTTTTGCGGCGGAATCACATTCAAGACTGCTGCCTTGTGGATCTTGCCGAAATCTGTTTCAACGGACAAGTTTTTAGCGTCAACACGAATTACATTGCCGTCCTTATTCGCTGGTACCCACTCAATCATGTCGCCATAAAAACGCTTCCAGCCATCAAGGAACAGACCTTGTTTTGAAAACGCATCTTTGGCATCGAGCACCAGAATCTTGGACTTCGGCTTTTGTGTTTTGAAATAATGCGCCACCATACTGATGCGCTCGTACGGTCCGGGTGGACAGCGGTAGGGATTAGCGGGGGCCACCATCACAAACGTGCCACCGTCGGGCATCGCATCGAGCTGCTTTTTTAACAAGGTGGTTTGTGCACCCGCCTTCCACGCGTGTGGTGCTAATAAAGAAGCGGCTTCGTCGTACCCTTCAAGCTTATTCCACAGGAAGTCGATGCCGGGAGATAGCACCAGCTTGTCGTAGGCAAGCGTTTGACCACCAGCGAGCTTAAGCGTCTTCGCAGCCCCATCCGCACTTTGTGCGAAATCCTGGAGGACCTTCACACCCATACTGCGTAGCTCATCAAAGCTATGACCTTGCGCCTCAAAGGTTCGCAACCCACCCAAATACAGATTCGTAAACGGGCAGGTGTAAAACTTTTGCGCTGGCTCTACTAAGGTGACATCAATGAGAGGATTACGTTGTTTGATATATTTTGCTGCGGTTGCGCCACCAAAGCCTCCACCGATGACGACGACGCGCCCTGCAGACTGCTGAGAAAAGACAGGAGCACTGATGGTCCAACCTGCAGCGAGTGCCGCCTGTCCTGCTGTGGCCAACCAACGTCGGCGAGAAAACTTAGGTACGGTGTTCATTATTTTTTGACTCCTGCAGGCACGATGCCCTTAGCATCGAGCTTAGAAAAGTATGCCGCAAGCGCCGCGATTTCATCATCGCTGTAGCCCTTGGCAAGACGATTCATGATGGTGGTTCCAGCGGGAGCCTGATCAGACTTGTAGGCAAGCAATTGCGCTTTTAGAACCGCCTCAGGTTTACCGGCAATGACTGGGATACTTGTCGCTAGCTTAGGATCAGAGACGTGGCAGTTCAGGCAGGTACCCGCCAAAAGCGATACATCGAGCACCCCTTGCGCGCGCGCTCCATGCCAAGGCGCCGCAGCCATCAGCGCAGCGGACGCAAGACCGGCCAAGCAAACTAAGTTATTTTTTAATAACGCGTGGAAAGAAAACATATCCGCCTGTGGGCTCCAAAGACATCAAACTGAACAAGGTTAATAGCTCAGCATCATATCGAAGAAGCATTGAAGAACAAAAGACGGATTTATTTTTTTTATATTACGCAAGCTTATTAAGAAGGAATCCAAGAGGCCTCTTTCGCGAGCCGCACCAGTCCTCGCCAAGTTTGGGTCTCTCGGCTGATTGCAGGCCAAAGTCTGAGTAACAACTCTGCCGTGGCAAAAGCATCAGAGGCCGCTTGATGACGAACTGCGCACTCAATATTGAAATGCGTTAACCAGTCATCTAAAGCCTTAGCGTGCGCATTACCGCCAAACATGCGTGCCAGTGGTGCGATATCAAGCCACTGAACGTTTAAAGCTTCTAAGTGATAGGAGCGGTAGGCGCGGCGAATCATCCCTGCATCAAAGGCCGCGTGATAAGCCAACAGAGGAGAGGTGCCCACCCAATGACGAAAGTTCTCTAGCGCGGCCGCAGGCGCCTCCCCTTGCGTTTGCGCCTCTGCCCCAATGTGGTGAATCAAAATATTGTCTTTTGCCGACGGCTGAGCCTGTCGTAACACGACTTCGAAACTGTCGCCGATGACGACCTGCAACGCTTTAGTCTTCGGATCTTGGCGCAAGGCAACCGCTGCGATCGCTAACAGCCGATCGCTTGCGGGATTCAGACCTGTGGTCTCTACATCAACCATGATCCATCGATCGGACACAGAAGCGTCTCGATCCATAGAAATACCGAACAAGCTCTTGAGGGGACGCAGCAGGCTATCGCGCATAGTCCAGCTCCAAGCGTTGTTGCAAAGAGCGAATTCTGGCCATCGACTCTTTCAAAATACTGCGATCAACCGCGTTCAGGCCATCGATATCTAGAGCGTTTGGATTACTCTCGATCGCATCGCCATCAATTTGTATCGCCAAGCGCATGGTCTGCAAAAACTGAAATGCAGCGATCCAGGCATCCGTTTCGGTTTGCGCCAAACCGAGGCCGCGTCCTATCGCGGCCAAGCGATCCTGCGTATTCAGTTCTTCGATACCCAAAGCTAAGGCATAGACGCGTGCCGTTTCAACGACAATCGCCGTGCCTTGTAGTTTTAAGTCGATAACCGATCTACCGCCTAATTTCTTTGTTTCTAACCCCCCCAACCAGTTAAGGGGCACCTGATTCACTAGCGCTGCATCGGCCAGTAGCTTGATAAAGCGCGGCGTACGTGCAGCTGTGGTTTTGACCTCGTCCCTCAGACCTTTGAGTAAATCGACATTGCCCGCCAAGCCTCGACAGTCAAAAAATATACCGGCATTAAGTAGGTCCTCGGGATGACCATGTTCGATCCAGTGCATGAACCGTTTTTTCCACTCAGCGATGGTCAGACATAACGACGGGTTGCTGGCCATGATGTTGCCTTTGCAGAGCGGATAGCCGCAAGTATCCAGCGCTATATTCACCTCACGAGCAAAAGCCAAGTAACGATTTTTTTCCTCAGGAGCACCCGTCGGTTGATACATCAAGGCATTGTCTTGATCTGTCGCGATCGTTTGCTCGCTACGTCCCTCGGAACCAAGTGCAATCCAAACAAATAAATGCAGCTCCAGTCCATGCGACTTCGCAAGCAAGGTGATCAGACGCGCGGTCAACACATCATTTAGATGACTGACAAGAAAAGTCAGCTGCCTTGCGCTCACACCCTGCCCCAATAAATTGCGTGCAAATCTACGGATATTTGTCGCGCACTCCTTGAGCCCATCTACATCATCCGCCTGGCGGATCAGCGAACAGATCGTTCCCAGTGACTGCCGCTGTAAAGAAAACAAATCTCGTTCTGAAATCAAGCCCACGACACGCTCTCGCAGATCGACAATAGGCACGTGACGAATCTCATACCGCGACATTAGCACTGCTGCCGATTCGGCCGTGTGATCAACCGTGAGCGTCTTGACCCCCTTCGTCATGACTTCACTTATTGGTGTGTCCAAACTAATGCCTGCCAACGTCACGCGTTCAAGCACGTCATACCGGGTGAGAATTCCCAACAGCGCACCACTGTCTGAAACGACCAACATCGATCCGATGCGCTTTTCATACATAACGGTCAAGGCTTCGCGCAGAGGTGTTTGCTCAAGCGTTGTCAAAGGCGCCCGACGAATTAAGTCGCCCAGACGAGTCTCTAACGACTGCTCTAGCAATGCTTTAGACGCAAAATTATTTCGCAGCGCCTGGCGTGACTGCTCTAACAACATCCACACGCGGTTATTAATGAAATCACGAAAGGGTTTAGAGCGCCCGACAAGCGCCTGCATGGCAGCCGCGGGAAGCGTCAAACAAAAACAATCACCGGTTGCTGTGTAGGTTGCAGCAACAGGGCGGGCGGCCAAGCTCGCACTAACAGAAAACAGCTCTCCCGCCTCAAGCTCAAACGCAGCTTCGGTCAGACCCGGCGAGGTGCGTTTGCCAGAGACCCGGCCTTGCCGAATTAGATAAAGAAATGCGGGCGGACCATCTGCGGGCGAGAGGATGACCTCAGTGGGTGCGTAATAGACTTCACAAGACGACTCAATAAAAAAATCCACCTCAGACGGTGCCATTTCTGAAAATGGCAAGCGCTGCATAATTTGTTGTCGTAGGTTTTGGATCAAACTCGAAGAAATCATGGCACTTCTCCCGCAGACTAGAGTCCTTGCGTTGCTTCATCCCATTATGAACCTCAACATTGACTCTGGTAAGCCCTAGTATCGGGTTAACACTAGTGTGAGATCGGTTGTGTTCTATCAGCCCAAGCAGTCTAATAGCGCGAGAGCAAACGACTTGCGACGTGTCATCTTAATGACCTCCAAGACAAGTTGTTGCGCCGCAGCATTCTATCCATCCCACGGAGACACAATATGTCTGTCATTGCATCGCGCCGTAAATTTTTCTCGACTGCCGCAGCCGCAGGTACCGCAACAGCTCTAGGCGTGCCTATGGTTGCCAAGGCTCAAAATGCCCCCATTACTTTGCGCTTTCAGAGCACTTGGCCTGCAGTGGACATCTTCCACGAGTATGCCTTGGATTACGCAAAGAAAGTCAATGAAATGGCTGACGGCCAACTCAAGATTGACGTTCTGCCTGCGGGCGCTGTTGTTAAAGCCTTTGACCTGCTAGACGCCGTGTCAGCCGGAACGCTTGATGGCGGCCATGGCGTACTGGCTTACTGGTACGGCAAGAACACTGCTGTTGCTTTGTGGGGCTCGGGTCCTTCGTTCGGTATGGATGCGAACATGCTGTTGGCCTGGCACGAGTACGGTGGTGGCAAAGCTCTGCTCACAGAAATTCAAAAAGCAATGGGCGTCAACGTTGTGTCACTCGTTTACGGTCCAATGCCTACTCAACCTTTCGGCTGGTTCAAGAAGCCCATCACAAAGGTTGAGGAGATGAAAGGCGTGAAGTTCCGCACGGTCGGACTCGCGATCGACATGTACACCGCGATGGGTGCCGCTGTTAACGCGCTACCCGGCGGCGAAATCGTCCCCGCGTTGGACAAAGGCCTCTTGGACGGTGCAGAATTTAACAATGCCTCGTCTGATCTACTGCTAGGCTTTGCCGACGTATCCAAGGTCTGCATGCTACAGAGTTTCCACCAGAGCGCCGAGCAATTCGAGATTGTGTTCAACAAGGCGAAATACGATGCTCTGCCCAAGCACCTCAAGAGTGTGTTGGCCGTTGCCTCGCAAGCCGCGAGCGCAGACATGTCGTGGAAAGCAATCGATCGTTACTCCACTGACTACCTGAAGTTGCAAAAAGATCGTAGCGTCAAGTTCTACAAAACTCCTGACGCTATTCTCCAGCGCCAGCTGCAGATTTGGGACGAGATGATTGCAAAGCGTTCCGCTGAAAACCCATTGTTCAAAAAAGTACTGGACTCTCAGCGTGCGTTTGCCGAGCGAGCAGGCCGTTGGGCTGGCGACACAAACGTCAACTTCCGTATGGCTTACAACCATTACTTTGCACCAAAGAAAGCAGGCTAATCAGCTTGCTCTTGTAGCAAAAAATCGGGTGGCTACTGTAGATGAAGTAGCCACCCGATTTTTATAAGCGGTATGAACCGCTGTGTACCACTGTAGGTAAGATCATGAACAAATGGCTCTGGCGCATCGACGCAACCTCAACCTTTGTCGGCAAGGCCTTTGCGTGGCTCATTGTCGCCCTGACGTTGCATGTATCGTGGGAGGTCTTCGCGCGTTACTTGTTTAATCGCCCCAGCGCCTGGGCCTTTGATCTGCAATTGATGTATTACGGCATCATGTTCATGATGGCGGGTGCCTATACGCTTGCAAAAAATGGGCATGTTCGAGGCGATATTCTGTATGGTTTTCTGCCTCCCCGTGCGCAAGCTAGTCTGGACTTGGTGTTGTACATTTTATTTTTCATTCCTGGTGTGGCGGCCTTAGTTTGGGCGGGCTGGACTTACGCCGCAGAATCGATCGCCATCAGAGAGCACTCCTCGCTTATGGCGGATGGTCCGCCAATTTACCCCTTTAAAGCTTTCATCCCTATCGCTGGATTCTTTCTTCTGATCCAAGGCTTCGCTGAAATCGCTCGTTGCGGCATGTGCATTCGCTCAGGCGAGTGGCCCGAGCGCGAAGCCGACGTACAAGAGGTGGACGTCGAGAAACTAAAGGAAATGGTTCACGTCAAAGACGAGGATATTGCACAGGCAGACCGCTATGTTGTCGCGCAGGAGCAGCAAAAATGAAATTACCCAAGGCAATATGGTTCGGTTTTGCATGTATAGGCATCGTCATCGCGATGATCGCCTTCCTAACACCTTGGGGTGCGTTAAAGACAGGCCATATCGGTCTGATTATGCTTGCGCTAATCGTGGTGATGATCATGCTTGGCTTTCCTACAGCGTTCACATTGATGGGCATGGGTGTCATCTTCACCTTCCTTGCCTACTTTATGCAGACACCAGACTTAGCAGGACGTGCGGTTGGACAAACGCTCAACCTCATGGTGCAGCGCACGTACGCGACAATGATGAACGACGCTTTAATCTCTATCCCTTTATTCGTTTTTATGGGCTACTTGGTTGAACGTGCAAACCTGATTGAAAAGCTCTTTCAATCGCTGCACCTTGCCCTCGCAAGGCTACCGGGTTCACTTGCGATCGCGACGCTCGCTACCTGCGCCATTTTTGCTACCGCAACTGGCATCGTTGGGGCCGTGGTCACGCTGATGGGCTTGCTCGCCATGCCAGCAATGCTTAAGGCAGGCTACAGCGTGCGCCTTACCGCGGGCGTCATCACCGCAGGTGGTTGCTTAGGGATCCTGATTCCGCCTTCAGTGCTCTTGATTGTTTACGGTGCCACAACGGGAACGTCAGTTGTTCAACTCTACGCGGGCGCGCTTTTCCCAGGTATCGGCTTAGCCTTGCTCTATGCAATCTATGTGATGATTGTGGCAAAGATTTGGCCAGAAATGGCACCACCACTTCCAGAGAAAGACCGCATTATCCCCTTGCCGGCTGGTTCAAAGTCGCTTCAAGCCCAAGGGTTCAAATTAGCAGCGCCTGGCTTGTTATCGAACTTTTTCAAGAGTAAGCGCGATCCAGCTGTCTCGCGTCAATACATGAATCGCAACGTTGTTTTAGTCATGTTGCCGCTCCTCATTACCGTATTGCTCACATTGATCATTTATCGGGTAGTGACAACACCAGAGGTGATATACGACATTCCCGCTGAGCTTAGCCTCTCGAACAACACGACGACAGACTCCGGAGGCGGGCTCGCTGAGCCACCATCAGAATCGGCCCCTGAGCCTCTGGGTTCAGCAAAACTTGCACCCGCAGCACCCGCTGCGCCAGCAGCGGATGCCGTCGCAAAGGAGCCTCCAAAACAGCTCGATCGTCTGAGTGCACCAAATGGCTTCTGGATATATGTTGCCATCGCCGCGTTAATTTTGACAATTTTTTACGTCACGCTTACCTGGGCCAGACTTGAGGTTTTTCGCTTGCTGGCCCAATCATTTTTCCCACTTGTGATTTTGATTGCGGCCGTTCTGGGATCAATTGGCTTTGGTCTCGCGACGCCGAGCGAAGCTGCGGCGATGGGTGCCCTTGGCGGTGCGCTGCTGGCGCTAGCTTATCGACGGCTCACCTTCCCCGTCATCAAGGAGTCTGTGTTCCTTACCGCCAAGACGAGCGCGATGGTGTGTTGGCTGTTTGTCGGGTCATCGATTTTTTCCGCTGCCTTTGCGCTGCTCGGTGGCCAACAAGTCATTGAGAAGTGGGTGCTATCGCTCGGGCTAACCCCCGTCGAATTCATGCTGCTGGCACAGATCATCATTTTCTTGCTAGGCTGGCCTCTCGAGTGGACAGAGATCATCGTGATCTTCATGCCAATCTTTGTGCCGCTGCTCTCACAGTTTGGGATTGACCCCCTGTTCTTTGGGTTACTCGTGGCCTTGAACTTACAAACAGCCTTCCTATCGCCCCCGGTCGCGATGGCTGCGTTCTATCTCAAAGGGGTTTCCCCTCCTCACGTCACGCTTAACCAGATTTTCATTGGCATGCTGCCGTTCATGGGCATACAAATCCTTGCGATCTTCTTGCTCTACATGTTCCCAGCAATTGGGCTCTGGTTACCCAGCGTTCTCTACAAGTAGCAACGTATGCTCAAAACACTTGAAGTCGCTTATGGCCCCGGTACCGCTGTTGTTTGGCTTAACCGGGTAGAAAAGCAAAATGCCATCAATGCGCTCATGGCGAATGAGCTCATTGAGGTGTTCGAGGGATTAGCAGACGATCCGGACGTTAATGCGATCGTTCTCGCATCCAAAGCGACTGCCTTTTGTTCCGGTGTGGATTTGGAATGGTTGCATCACGCATCGCAATCAGACGAAGCCCAACAACACGACGCGCTATCCTTAATTGAGCGTTTGCTCCAGACGGTCCACGCGTCTGCCAAGCCGGTTGTCGCCCGCGTCAATGGCGAATGCGTCGGTCTTGGTGCGACGTTGGTCGCTTGCGCGGATGTTGCATTTGGGAGTCGCACTTCGACATTTTCGTATGCCGAAACAAGAATGGGGCTTGTTCCCACCTTATCAGCCCCTTACCTTATTCGGGCGATCGGTCAGCGCGCAGCGACGCGCTGGCTGCTTGCCGGGGAAACGTTCACCGCCTCTGAGGCGTGGCGCCAAGGTCTGTTACACGACGTATCCGAGGACTACGATTTAGACGGGAATGTGAATGCATTTCTTGGCTCGATGACACTTACGCAAGCACCTTGCGTTCAGCAAACGAAAAAAACGATCCAAAGTCTCGACATAGCAGAACAACAGTCCGCTGCGAAAGAGTTGCTCGTGCTGTCTTTGAGTGCGCAGCGTAGCGAGCCTGGTCTGGAAGGAATGGCAGCGTTCCTAGAGAAACGCTTACCATCCTGGGCTCCGCCGCGAGATATAGAGTCCTAGAGTCCTAGAGTTTCATATGGTTGGGCAGGAACGTTGCAAGTTCCGGCACAAAGTATAAGAATAGAACTGCCCCGACCATCAATAAGAACAAGGGAAATGACACGCGCGCGATGTACGGAAGTTCGCGTCCAGTCATACCCGACAAGACAAACAAATTGAATCCGACTGGCGGAGTGACTTGAGCCATCTCAACCACAAAAACAATAAAAATCCCGAACCAAATCAAGTCAATCCCTGCTGCTGTCACTGTTGGAAGCAGCACGCCCATCGTCAGCACGACCATCGAAATACCATCTAGAAAACACCCTAAGATGATAAAGAAAACCATCAAGACCAAGATCAGCCCAAACTGAGACAAGCCAAGAGTTCCAATCCACTCGGCTAAGGCACGCGGCAAGCCAATGTATCCCATAGATAGCGTTAAAAACTGAGCACCCGCAAGAATCAAGGCAATCATGCAATACAGACGTGTTGCACCCAGCAACGAGCCTTTGAATGTTTCCCAAGTCAAAGACCCTTGGGCGACAGAAACGATAAGCGATCCGAGGACGCCGATGGCAGCCGCCTCGGTTGCGGTCGCTACTCCGCTGTAAATGGACCCAAGCACTGCGGTAATCAGTAACAAGACTGGAATCAAGTGTCTTGATTGATACAGTTTCTGCTTGAATGACATCTCTGCATCAGCTACAGGAACCTGATCTGGGTGGCGTACCGCCCAAAAAACGATATAGCCCATGAATAACAGCGCCAAAAATATGCCCGGCAACACCCCTGCAATGAAGAGCTTCGCGATGGATACCTCTGCTGCCACACCGTACACAATCATGATGATCGACGGCGGAATAAGCAAGCCAAGCGTACCCGCACCTGCGAGCGTACCAATCACCATATCGTCCGGGTATCCGCGGCGCTTGAGCTCCGGCAGCGTCATCTTGCCGATCGTGGCACAGGTTGCGGCAGACGAACCAGAGACTGCAGCAAAGATCGCACAGCCGATGACGTTTGTATGCAGCAAGCGTCCAGGTAATTTATTTAGCCAGGGCGCCAAGCCTTTAAACAAATCTTGCGAGAGACGAGTACGAAACAGAATCTCGCCCATCCATAAGAAGAGAGGCAGCGCGGTGAGGGTCCAGCTCGAGGATGCCCCCCAGATTGTGATGGCCATCGCATCGCCTGCGGGTCTGGAGGAGAACAGCTCCATTCCAATCCAAGCAGTCCCCGCTAACGTCAGACCAACCCAAACTCCACCTGCTAAGAACCCGAAGAGCGAGACAATAAGCAGCGTCACAATAAGAATGTCATTCATGGCGTTGTTGCTCCTCGGCATCCATGCCGGATTCTTCGCCACGTATGCGGCCAACGAATAAATCAATGAAGGCAATCAGCAGCAAGATCGTGCCAACAGCCATCCCCAACTGAGGAATCCAGAGAGGCGTTGCATCATTGCTCGTAGAAATATCGTTAAAGGTGTACGAATCAATCACTAACTTGGTGCTAAAGACCGCGAGTGAAACTGCAATCGCAACCCCTACCGCTAGCGCAGCAATGTCCAAACGCCGCTTGCCCGCGGGTGCGAGAGCGTTCAGAATAAGTGTGACGCGGATGTGCTCACCATGGCGCAAGGTCGAAGCCAGCGCCAAGAAGCCAGCCGACGCCATGAAATATCCTGCGTAGGCATCCAGTCCCGACACATGGAACTCGAGCTGACGGCTCAGGATACTAGTCAGCACGGCAAGTAAAACACCCACCATACAAACCGCCGCCAAAAATTCGGCGGCGGAGTACATCCCATTTAGAAGCTTACGCATTATTTACTTTTTGAGAGCGTCAATGATAGCCTGGCCATCTTTGCCCGCTTTCTTCAAGTAGTCTGCGAGCATTTTCTGACCAATCTCGTTCAAACCTTTGGTCAACTCGGCGGAAGGCTGAATCACCTGGCCACCGTTTTTAGTCCAAGCAGCCAAATACTCATTGGTCTTTGCTTCTGAGGTCTTCCAACCGCGCTCTTCGGCTTTTGCAGCTTCGGCCAACAAGGCTTTACGTGTGGCTTCATCCAAGGCATCGAAGGCCTTCTTGTTCATGATGACCGCGTTCTTGGGAATCCAAGCTTGGTTGTCATAAAACTTCTTGATGTACTCGTAAGTCTTGGTGTCAACGCCGGTTGCGCTCGATGAAATCATCGAGTCCATCACGCCTGTTGCCATAGCTTGTGAAACTTCAGCCGCTTGAATCGTCACGGGTTGCGCACCAACGAGCTCAGCAATTTTGGCAGTCGCTGGGCTGTATGAGCGCCACTTCAAACCCTTCATGTCCGCAACACTCTTGAGGTCACGGTTAGAGAAGATGCCCTGTGGTGGCCATGGCACTGCAAACAACAGCATCATGCCCTGTGAAGCCAGTTTCTTTTCAAGGTAAGGCTTTTGAATGGCAGCAAGCTTCTTAGCGCCTGCATAGCTGCTTACCAAGAAAGGTACGCCATCAAGCTCATAAATCGGATCTTCGTTGGCAAAGTTAACGAGCAGAATCTCACCGAGTTGTGCCTGATTGCCTTGCACAGCGCGCTTGATCTCAGGCGCTTTGAAGAGCGAAGCGTTCGGGTGAACCGTAATATTGAGCTTGCCACCTGTCGCTTTTGCGACGTCTTTGGAGAACTCGACTAAGTTTTCAGTGTGGAAGATCGAGGGTGAGTAGGCCGTGGGCAAGTCCCACTTCGTCTGGCTTTGAGCCGAAAAGCCAACAGTTGCCAATAAACTTGCAACAACGACCGATAAGGTTTTACGCATGAGGAGATCCTTGAGCGAGAAAATGGATACCTAGCAAGCTAGGCCTTCTTTAAAAGTCTTCTGACTTGGTTCGTGAGTGTAGGCGCACATGCCATTCATCACAACACGCCAGCCCTGAATTAAGGGTAAACACTAGATTACCCGTTTTTTGACTGCTACGTACTAGAGTCTGTAGTATCCAATTTTTATTCTTTGCAACACACAAAGGAATTCGGGATATGTCTTCGCCGTTCGCCGTATACGTCACCTCAATCGGCGGTCCAGAGGTGCTTAAACCTCAAAATATTCCTATGCCCGTGCCTAAACCAACCGAGGTTGTAATTGCGCACACGGCTGTCGCGGTCAATTTTGTCGATATCTATTTACGTGCTGGACAACCTCACTCGCATAATCCCACTCCGCCCTTTATTCCGGGCGTGAGTGCCGTTGGACGCATCGCTGCGATTGGCTCAGAGATCAAGGATCTAACCGTCGGGCAAAAAGCAACCTACACAAATGCCGGGGTAGGCAGCTATTGCACACACGTGGCGCTTCCCGCCGAACGTGTCATCCCCGTTCCAGAATCGCTGGACGATGTGCGAGTCGCTGCAGGCCTTGTGCGTGCCCTCACCTCGCAATATTTGCTCAAGCAAATGCGTGACCTCAAGCCTGGGACGCGCGTTTTAGTGCACGCTGCTGCGGGTGGCGTTGGTCAAATTCTCGTGCAATGGGCCAAGCGCCTCGGGCTAATCGTGATTGCGACCGCAGGCAGCGAAGCGAAAGTTCGCACCGCACTTGAACTCGATGCAGACGAGGCAATTAACTACCGCACCCACGACTTTGTGACCGAAGTCCATCGCATCACAAGCGGGAAAGGCGTGAGTGTCGTCTTCGACTCCGTCGGTAAAGACACTTTCGAAGGGTCGCTCAAATGCCTTGAGCCCAAGGGCCTTGTCGTCAACTACGGCACAGCTTCTGGACAAGTCGAAGGGTTCGCCCTGCAGGATCTCCACAGCAAATCTCTTTGGGTATGCCGCCCAACACTGCGCACCTATGTGGCAGATCGTGAGAACATGCTGGCGATGAGCAAAGAGGCGTTTGAGATTCTTGGAGATCCAACCATACGTCTCGACATTGAGAAGCTTTTACCACTTAGCCAAGCAAGCGAGTCACATCGCCTCTTGGAAAGCCGAACCACACAGGGTGCCATTGTTTTGATCCCTGATGATTTATTTAAAAGTTAACACCTAGGAGACTCACATGCGCTTGATAAAAACAATGTTGGCTGCAGCAATCACCCTTTCCGCGATCGGTACCGCCGCTCACGCAGAGTACCCAGACAAGCCGATCAAAATGTTGGTTGGCTACGCCCCGGGTGGCGCGGCAGACAAACTTATTCGCCCGATTACGGACCGTCTGTCGAAGATACTTAAGCAGCCTTTCGTCATCGACTACAAACCGGGTGCAGGTGCGTCAGTTGCTGCAGATCTAACAGCCAAAGCACCAGCCGATGGCTACACACTACACATTACAGACTCGGGGCCAATGACGATCTTGCCACATATGCGCAAGCTCGGCTATGACCCTCTCAAGAGCTTTACGCCAATCTCCATGGTGGGTGGTGGTGGGGTCGTGGTGGTCGTTCTTCCCACCTCAAAAGCAACTGACATCAAGACGCTGGTAGAGCTGGCCAAAAAAGATCCCAAGAACTGGAGCTACGGCACCTCGGGCATTGGTGGCGTCGGTCACTTGGCCGGGGAACAGTTCAAAGCTGCGGCGAAGTTAGATATTGCGCACATCCCCTACAAGGGCGGCAACCCTGCGCTCGCTGAGCTACTTGGTGGCCATGTACCGGTCCTCTTCTCTTCTCTTGGTGCTGCAGCGACCCAGATTCAGTCGGGCAAACTGCGCGCGCTTGCTGACACCTCAAGTAAGCGTAGCTCCATGTTCCCAGATGTCCCAACAATGGCCGAATCAGGCTTTCCTGGCTTTGATGCAACAATATGGTTTGGTATTGTTGGGCCAGCCGGACTTCCCAAAGAAGTGATGAATAAGCTTGTACCTGCGCTTGCCTCCATCATGAAAGATCCTGAAGTCATTGCGGCGATCAAACGTGAAGGCTATGAGCCTATGCCCTTTACACCGCAACAAACAGCGGATCGCATCAAGTCTGACTTTGCACTTTGGGGCAAGACCGTCACAGCCTCCAACATTAAAGCGGACTAAACATGGCATTACCCTCAACACTGCTGACAAATCTACCCGAGCAGATTCCGCTTGATCAGGAACGTCCTTTTCAAACGACCAGAATCCGCAGTCCTATCGCAGGCCCTAAACTCATTGTCACGGCTGCAGTGCATGGCAACGAGACGTGCGGGACCTTTGCGATCGAGAGATTGGTCAAGCAGTTTGAGTTGGGCGAGCTCAAGCTTCTGAAGGGATTTGTGACCTTTGTTCCGGTCACAAATCCTAAAGCCTATCGACTCAAGCGGCGTGCTGGCGATCGAAACCTGAATCGTCGCCTGATGCCGACCGATACGCCCGTGCAATACGAAGACCATATTGCCAACTGGCTCTGTCCATTGCTCGCAGAGCACGATGGTCTACTCGATCTCCACTCTTTTCAGAGCGGTGATACGGCCTTCGCACTCTTTGGCCCGTCTAACAATACCCAAGCACTCGAGCCTTTTGCGCAGGCACAGATCGAAGAAGATCTCATTACTCGGCTCGGTTGCAAGCGCTTTGTTTATGGCTGGCTAAGCACCTATGCCAAGGGAATCGAGCGACGCGCAGCCGAAGTCAAAGCGGGACGCTTCAACGCCCAAGATGTCGATATTGATGCGCGTTACGGCATCGGTACCACGGAGTATATGCGTTCCGTGGGCGGCTGGTCGCTGACGTTAGAGTGCAGCCAACACGATGATGTGGGTGGACGGGAAGTTGCCTACCAAGCGATTGTGAACACTCTGACCCACTTAGGCATGCTCGCGGGAACACCACCAGCTGCCGCAAAAGAGTTTGAAGTACTCGGGCTTTATGACGTATTTGATCGCTTCGATATGAACGATCAGTTTGCCAAGTCATGGAAGAGTTTTGATCCGATCAAACAAGGCGAATGCATTGGCACACGCGCCGACGGCACTCGCCTCGTTGCGGAGCGTGACTGCTTTATTGTGTTTCCGAATATGAAATCGCAGCCTGGCCAGGAATGGTTTTACCTCGCACATGCAGGCGGCCGACTCGGGCGCTAAGTGCTAATAAACACTCACATTTCTTGCGATAAAGTACACGGCTGTCACTAAGGCCGATGCCCCGCCAAGGAGCTTCCATGTCATGCCATGAAGCTCCTTATGCAACTCTTTATACAAGTCGGCCTTAAGGGCATTTAAATCAGATTTGGTGGCAAAGATATCTAGCCGGGTTTCAATCCGAGCTAAGCGGTCACGCGTGTCAATTTCGAATTTTTCAAAGCGAGCAAGTCTTTCCTGCATGGGAACTTCCACTTTTTCTAAAAGAAAAATTATCCATTGGTGCTGACTGCTAAGCAAACTAATTTTTGCAACAGTGTGTAACCAACCATTGCGTTAAGACTGTCGTCGCCAAAAGAAAGTCGTCGATCGACATTTCCTCATCTGGGTGATGACTACCATTTGGATTGCGGATAAACAAGAACCCAAAAGGAATGCCTGCCGCATAAAAGGCGGCGGAGTCGTGCGAAGCGGGACTCGGCAAGTCGGGAACTGTTAGTCCTAGCTCCAAAGCACAAGCGCGCAGCTGCGCGGTAATGGTCGGATCTGCTGGTGCCACGCCTGCAGAGGCTTGGGGGCCGAGATCGATTTTGACACGGCGCGTTGCCGACACCACTTCTACGAGTTCCAAAAACTTTGTTTTCAGTTCAGCCAAGTCTGCAGTGTCGTACGCGCGCACATCAAGGCTTAAGCCAAACTCCCCAGGCACGATTGTCAATCCGTGACGCGCGCTGTTGGTCTGAAACTCACCAATGGTGCAGGCCATCAAACGCCCTGCCTGCTCCCATTCCGCCCAGATCTTATCGAGGCCTAGCGCGATATCTGCCCCAGCAAGTACGGCATCATGGCGGTAGCGACGCCCGAGCCCAACATGACCGTACTCCCCAGTAATCTTGATTTTGGGGTAACGGAAGTTTCCTGGCACACCCGAACCAATCGCAATGGCATGCCCGTCTATCGCCAGACTGGGCGCTTGCTCAATGTGTACCTCCATAAAGGCTCTCACGTTCTGTGGCGTGAGGTACGCCTGGCCTTGAGCAACCGCATCCGGATCGCCGCCCGCCTCAAGCAAATGCTCGGCGAGGGTTCGGCCTGTATCGATGCGCTTAGTCTGCAACGCGCTCTCCTGCAAAGATCCCAGAGCACCTCGGCTGCCAATATAGGAGACTTGAAACCAGATACTTTCTTCGGCACGCACGCCCATCACAACAATATCGCACTGTGGTTGCAACCCAGCCTCTTTAAGCGCTTCGATCGCAATCAAGCCAGCCACTACCCCTGCCGCGCCATCATAATTTCCGCCTGCAGCCACCGAGTCTAAATGAGAGCCAATCACAAGAGCAGGAGCCGAACGATCTACCCCGGGCAACACCATATAGGTATTACGCATGTGGTCGTGTCGAACCTCAAGGCCAAGTGCTGCGGCATACTTTGCCACGAGGTCGTGCGCAAACTGCTCACCCGGCCCGTACGTATCGCGGGTCACGCCTCCACGCTTGGTGTCGACGCTGCCCTCACGTAACTGATCGAAAAGCCACTGCGCTTCCGGATAGAGGCTCATCACAAGAGAGTCGACCTTCAGGCCAGCGTTCATACAAAGGAATCCTATGGCTATCTAGCTGTTAGCAACACAACGACGATTAAAAATTGTATAGATGATATTAGTGTTTAATGATACCGAATACTTTTTATTGCGACACGTCCTTTTGAATATCATCGCTTTGTTCGTCATTGGGTTAGGGGCTTCGATTGCCCCACTAGATTTCTCTGTGAACGTCGCCTTTCCTGCGATCTCAGAGGCCTTCTCCCTTCCCACACAAAGCATTCTCTGGATTCCCTTTTCTTACGTCCTGACATACGGCGTCCTCGTCATCGGATTTGGTGCGTTGGGCGATCGGCTAGGACATCTGCGCGTGTTTAGGGCTGGCCTTGTACTCGCAATTATTGCGCTAACACTTTGCGCCTTGGCTCCCACCTACCCTTGGCTGATCGCCGCACGTGTGTTGCAAGGTGTGGCAATGGCCCTAACCTTGTCCTGCGCGCCCGCCATTGTCACCTTTCTCTACGACGAGACACAACGTACCCGAGCATTATCTCTGTACGGAAGTATGACGGCGATAGCAAGCGTGGCGGCGCCACTGATCGGGGGCCTGATGGTCGCCTGGATGGACTGGCCAGGCGTTTACTGGTTTAGAGTCCCGATCGCGATTATTGCGCTTGCCTTTTTGCCCTTGCTAGCACCAAGACTCAAGGCTAACGCGCTCAACCGCGAGATGTCTACCGCACAAACGAAACCTTCGACGTTGAGACTCTTATTTCACACAAGCCGTGAAGACAAACGCTTCCTTTGGATAAACATCGTGAGCGCCGTCTTGCAACTATCGACCTTTGCAATCCCTTTATTAGTTCCCTACTACCTTTCCACGGTCGCAGCCTGGCCAGCCGAACGCATTGGAATGGTCTTAGGCTGTTGGGCGAGCGGCACACTGCTTGGCTCTATGCTCACAGGGCTTGCTGCTAAACGCTGGCCATCCCACTTGATTGCCTATGGAGCGGCTTGGCTATGCACCAGCGGCTTAATTTGCGTCATGCTGTGGTCTGATGTTCCAAACTGGGGGCTCATTTTCTTTTCAATGATCCTTCAGGGCTTAGGCTTGGGGCTATTTCAAGTGGCCTACGCAGACTGGATTGTTGCGTGTCTTCCTCGCCAAGCACGTGGCGTTGCGGGGGGCATCACTGTGTTTACGCGCACGGTGGGTGTGGTCACCGGAGCAATCTTTTGGCTTTGGGTACTACAACTGGCAGAGCCCTCTTCTTACATCGAAGCATTGACAACCCAGCAAGTCTTCATCAGCGGCTTTAAAAATGTATTTTTGTGCGCCGCTAGCTTAATCGCAGGCTGCTTGATATTTACAACACTGCGTACAAATTTGTGGCAGCGCATGCCACAAGGGAATCGTGATTTCTGATCAGCACCTCTTATCGAGATGCTGATTCAGACTTCGAAAACTAAGCACCTGCCTTAAAGAACTTATTCCAATACTCGAGAACCTGCGTTTTTTCAGAGACCAAAGACTTAGAATCGTAAGGCAGTACACGCTTGATTTCGCTATCGCTAAAACTGACTCGCGCCTTAACATCGGCCGGCAAGTCTGCATTGCGAACTGTCGGCGCATAACCCATCGCTTTAGCGAATTCAACCTGCCCTTTCGGATCCATCATTGCGTTCAAAAATTTCCACGCACCTGGCTTGTTGCGCGAGTTCTTAGGCACCGCACCTTCAAACGTCACGGCAACAGCCCCCTCTTTGGGGACCACAAAACCCAGAGGTAGACCAGCATCCTGCCACTGTAATGCACGCGCCTTCCACATGCAGGTCATCCAAATCTCACCCGACTTAAGCGCGGCCGCAACCGCTTCGTTTGAGGGGAAGACCTTAGGGTCATTCTTCTTGATGTTTACCAACATATCCATCCCAGCTTTGAATGTCGACATATTGCCGCTATTCGCTAAGCCTACGAACAGCGTATTGGCCACATGCAAAATATCCGAAAAGCCAACACGACCGCGATACTTCGGGTCAGTCGCTGCAGCAAACGAGTCCGGAGGTGTCGGAATTTTTTCCTTGTTGTAGACCAACACCATCGCACTAAAGATATGGGGGATCGAGTATGGTGTGCGGAACTGCTCGTACGTATTCGCAAAATTAGGCGTGTTAGCTACACTGACGGACTCAAACGGATCGACCAGTGACAGGTCGTACATGTCAACGTCTTGCAACAAGGCAACATCCATCGAACCGCGACGAGACTTTGTTTCTGCACGAATTTTTGTCGCACGTGCCACCGCATTGCCCGTGTCAAACACGATCGGCGCACCAGCCAGGGGATTCACAATCTTCTGAAGCAGGTTTTGATAGTCTCCACCCCACGTACCGACAATAACGTTTGCATCTTGGGCAAAGGCCTCGCGCCCAAAGATCGGCAGTGCAGAAGCCAACAGCAGTCCGGAGGACGATTTTAAAAACGTACGTCGTTTAAAGGTCGTTGCTTGCATAAAAACTCCTTGAAGACAAAGAAATTTGACTGGAATGGCCCAACTGCGATGATGCCACACCGGTCATCGGATACAGCTTAACCGCTGACTGCGCAAAATGCTCGGAAATTTCGGTGGCACTGAGATCGCGGGTAATGACGATAATCACATCAGGACGATTTTTTTGCGTCAACATTCGCCGTGGCATGCCGTAGGTGGTACCTACCCCCTGAATGAGAATCGGCTCTTCGCAGTCCGTTACCGTCACCAGCGCTTTAACACGCAAGAGCTTTTCGCCCGCCAGACCTGCGAGATCATCCAACCACCAGGACAAGTTTTCCCAGGAGATGCCAGGGGCTGCCTCCCCGCGCAGCACATGTATGCGGTGGTGCTCAAACCCTGAGCCTGAATAGCTCAAATTAGCCGCAGCTGCGTCAGCAATGGATGTGTTTTCGTTGGCCGGGGCGAATGCTGCATCAACTAATACAGCCCGCTCACGTCCAAACAAGATTTCGGCCAGAGGATTGATTCCCTGTGCTTGTCGCACGCGCTCCGCGAGTATCGCATCATCGACTAGATCAATTTTTGTGAGCACAATTTTTTGTGCGGCTGCGAGTTGAGCGGCCGCATCCTCAAACTGCTCGGTACGCAGCCCGCCCGATTGCGCATCAAGCGTAGAGATTACCGAGACGCGTAACCCACGACCCGACAGTTCCGGGTCTGCCAAAGACGCCAGAATGGGGCCCGGTCGAGACAAGCCGCTGGTCTCCAGGATGACACGGCGCAGCGCAGGAGCACCCACTGGGCGGGGCGCATCTAGCAAATCCGCGACTGTTGTCACCAGACTGCTACGCAAGGAACAACAAACGCAGCCGTTGGCAAGCATGCGTAAATCCAGCGCTTCCTGATCTTCGGCGACCAAAACACCATCAATGCCAATCTCACCCGCTTCATTGACAATGACAGCGGTGTCACGCAGCTGCGTTTGACGCAAAAATTCTGACAGCAGTGTAGTCTTTCCGCTGCCTAGAAAGCCACACAGAACAACGAGCTCAACGGGCTGGTGGTCTGTCATCTTCGCTACCCACCCAGCTCTGATTCACGATATCCCGCACTTCAGCTAACAATTGCTCGGTGTCGTACACCACACCAGCGCGGATCGTATAACGCAACGAACGCTTCCATTCTGCCTTCGATGTTTCGTCATTCAGGCGTATGGCACCGGTGCCATACATGAGTTTGAAATCTTCCAAAGGATTCAGATCATGGATAAGCAAATCGGCACGTTTACCCACATCGATCGAACCAGTATCGTCTTCTAGGCCCAGTAGCTCGGCACCAAGCGATGTTGCGGCACGCAACACTTCAAGAGGATGGAAGCCAGCTTCTTGAAGTAACTCCAGCTCACGGATTAGTCCAAAACCATAGATTTGATAGATAAAGCCTGAATCGCTACCTGCGCAGACACGTCCACCAAGGTTCTTATATTCGTTTACAAACTGCATCCACAACTGATAGTTCTGCTTCCACTCGACTTCATTCGTAGTGCTCCAGCGATACCAGTACGCACCATGGCCACCGCGCTGGGGCTGGAAGTACTTCCAGATTGTTTTAACGGTGTAATCGCCGTGCCAGTCAGCCCGGCGTGCGCGCATGAGGTCTCGATTCGCGTCATAGATATTGAAAGTCGGCACGAACGTATGACCAACTTCGAGAAACTGCTCAAGAACGTCATTCCACTTTCTACTGCCGGGCTGAGCAGCCTGCATAAACATCTGACCGGACACAGAGAACCGGAAATATTCATCACCGTAGTTATAGTCCGCCGGGAAATTCTGAACAGTCCGGTTTTCAAAGAGTGCCTCTGGAATGCCGTAATAATGCTCGGAACTCGTCAGCCCCCATTTTGCGGAACTTAATGCATTTACACGGGTGACGGCCATCTGCGCATGGTGGCAACCACTGCGTAGCCCCTGTTTACCAGCCTCATCAAGTGCCGCCTGCATGATGGTGGGCGGCGCACCAAAGAACTTGATGCCATCAGCACCTCGCGCTTTCACCCGCTTGACCCAGTCACGTGCTTGTTCAGGGGTAAATATCGTCTTAATACGCTCATTCACTGCAGGAAAATAAGCATGCAAAATCATACGCGGCGCCGCGATTTGGTTCGCCTCTGCGGCATCGCGCTGTTGCAGCATGTAGTTCAAGCCATTCATCGAGCCCATCTCGCGCACGGTTGTCACGCCGTGCGCGAGCCACAGCTTATACACATAGTCTGCCGTCGGCACCTCACCACTCATCGCGTGCCAAGGCGTACCCACGTGTGCATGGCAATCAATCAAGCCAGGTGTGACAAACTTTCCGTGACAATCGATTTCATGATCGCCCGCGGCGGGACGATTACCGGGGTTGATCGGCTTGAGTGGCGTACCTACGTTCTTTAGTTCGGTGATTCGACCATTTTCAACAACGATATCAACCGGACCAGATGGGGGGGCGCCCGTACCATCAATGACAGTCGCTCCACGTAATACGAGCCGCTTAAAAGGGCCGACACCACTCGTTCGTCCTGACGCAGGTACGGCTGGATGCATGCCCTTAGGCTCAAACATCAAACGAGGCTCTTCCCCGGCCAAAACATCCACAGCTTTAATATCTGCCATCACGACTCCACATGCAGTAAAAAACGATCCGCGTCCTAAAGACGGTTCACATACACAACACCTTCTTTCATGACCAACGGAATGTGGTCCCCCTGCCCCAGCAGACAAGACACGTCGCGCAACGGATCACCCTCAACAATTAGGACATCCGCCAAGGCGCCAGGCGTCAAGCGTCCAAGTTTGCCCGTCATATTCAATACTTCCGCGGCAGTGGTCGTGGCGCTGCGTAACACCTCAGCGATCGGCAGGACCTCAGCACGAATCCGGAACTCTTCGCTCTGCAGCCTGTGGGATGGACCCAACAAATCACTTCCAAAACCCATCTTGACGCCCGCGTTGCGGTAGATCTCAAGCGAAGCAAGACCCGCTGTGCGAACCTCGTCAATTTTTGCAACGCTATCGGCCGGCAATCCGTATTGTGCACCCTCTTTGGCGAGCGCTTCGAAGGTAATCAAGGTGGGAACGACGTAGGCGTTGTGTTCTTGCATGAGCTTTGCAGTCGCCTGGTCGACTAAGTTGCCATGTTCGATCGTGCGTACGCCTAAGCGAACCGCGCGCGCGATGGCTTCAGGCGTGTAGGAATGTGCCATGACATAGGTTTGACGCGCTTTAGCTTCGTGCACGATTGCGGCGATCTCCTCGTCGGAGTACCCCCAAGAGGCGATAGGATCCGTGGGCGATGCAACGCCACCTGACGCCATAATTTTGATCTGATCTGCACCCATCTGAAACTCTTGGCGGACTGCTTCCCGCAAAGCGTCAACACCATCCACAACTCGCCCGATATCACCCGCGCGAAAGCAACAACCGCAAAAACTCATCGGACGCAAATGGTCTGATCGAGGCCGAGGGTCGCCATGTCCACCCGTCTGGCTTAGTGCACGGCCCGCAATGAAGAGCCGCGGCCCATCGATCGTCCCCTCATTGATTGCGCACTTAAGTCCCCAGCCAGCACCAGCGGCATCGCGTACGGTGGTGAACCCGCGCTGCAGCATGCCCTTGATAATGGGTACCGAGCGCATCATCACCAGAGCATCCGGCAATGCGCCCTGAGTACTCAAATTTAGCTGAGTCGCCGTCACATGCACATGCAAATCAATTAAGCCAGGCATGATTGTCTTGCCAGCCACATCAATCACCCGAGCCGTTTTGCTACTCAGCGGCTTATCCGATACCTCTTTGATCAACCCATTTTCAATCAAGATATCGTGAGGCCCTAGCAGTGCATCATGCAGCGGATCGAGCAAATTTCCATTTTTGAAGAGGACAGTTTCTTGCATAGACACCTCAAAATTTCGTTAAGCAGTAACTTACGACGCCATTGTTCTGACATACCTGCGATGGATCAACCAATTTGCACTCAACGCAATCAGCATGGTGGCAATCACCAGAATAAGTGCCATGCTCGACCCAAAGGTCCAGTTAGACGCTTTGGCTATTTGGCCGTACAAAGAAGGCGCCATCATTGTGATTCCGCTCCCGCCAAGCAAAACAGGCGTAGCGTAAGCATTCATGCACAAAATAAATACCAGCATCGTTCCCGCGGCCACACCGGGAGCTGCGATTGGCAGCACAACGCGCCAAAAGGTCGTAAACATGTTGGCGCCGAGATTCTGTGCTGCCTCTTCTACAGCGAAATCGATTCCCTCCAATACACTCTGGAGCGTCAGGATCATGAAGGGCAATACAACGGCTGTGGTGCCAATTACCACTGCCAGGGGTGTGTACAGCAACTTAATCGGTTGCGCGATCACACCGAGCCAGACCAGCAAGGCATTGACTGCGCCGGCATTACCAAGCACCACCATCCACCCCGCGGCTCGGACAACGTTGCCGACCATCAGGGGAAAGACCAGCAGGATAATTAACAGGCTCTTGTGCCGAGACTGTGTCTTAGCCAAAAAATACGCAACGGGAAAACCAAACAGAAGCGCAAGCAAGGTGCAGGTCGCAGCGACTTTTAGCGTGTCAAAAAACACGCCACGGTAATACGAATCACTAAAAAATTTTACGTAGTTTTCAAAGGTAAAACCTTCGCGCATGATATGCACGGGATCGTGAAAGTTAAAGCTATAACGAAACATCAAGACGATGGGCACCATGATGATGCAAAACACCACCAAAGAGGACGGGAAGGCCAAACAGGCGCCGAGTCGCGCTTGGCGAGCGTCGCCTCGGGATACCGCGCTCACGCGTCTCCCTCCTCATTAAAGACCACGCAGTCGGACGCCTTGAAGTTCATGACCAACCCTCGTCCGGTCGTGAATGCATCAGCGGGAGACACTGTTGCCGTATTGGGCACTTGGCACGAAAGGCGTTGCTGATTCGGACCGGCCAATACCACGTCGACGAAGGATCCTAAATATGCCGATGACTGTACCGTGACAGGTATATTGTTTCCGCTTGTGGCGACAGCCACCAATTCAACCCGCTCTGGTCGCACACCCACTCGCTTAGTGCTCTGAGTCACAGCATCCACGTTGAGTAGCAATCCGTCTGTAGTCTTAAACTGACCCGGCCCCACACACGTGCCGGCAAAAAAGTTCATTTTTCCAAGAAACTCGGCAACGAAAAAATTCTCAGGTTGCTCATATAGAACATCCGGGCGACCGACTTGCTGGACTTTGCCGTCATGCATGATCGCCATTCGATCCGATATTGCGAGAGCCTCTTCCTGATCGTGAGTGACGAAGATGGTCGTCAAACCCAACCGTTGCTGCAACGCACGGATTTCCTCTCGCACCTCAAGTCGTAGCTTTGCATCCAAATTAGACAATGGCTCGTCTAGAAGAAACACTTTAGGCTCAATCGCTAGCGCACGCGCAATAGCCACCCGCTGTTGCTGTCCACCCGAGAGCTGACGCGGGTAACGATCTTTGTACTCAGTCATACGGACCATATCAAGGGCCAACTCAATGCGACGATCTCGCTCATGGGCCGAGACCTTCCGCATTTCAAGTCCAAACGAAACGTTTTGCGCAACGGTCATGTGCGGAAAGAGTGCGTAGCGTTGAAACACCATCCCCGTATTGCGTTGATGAACAGGCAATGCAGTGACATCCGTGCCACCAATCAAAATTCGGCCTGCGGTCGGGTCAATGAATCCCGCAATCATGCGCAGCGTCGTCGTCTTTCCACAACCGCTCGGCCCTAAGAATGACACTAGTTCGCCATCCGCAATTTCGAGAGAAAAATCTGAGACGGCGACGGATTGCCCAAACTGCTTTTTAAGATGAATAAGAGAAACATTAGCCATATGAGATCACACCACTTGACTGAGTTTGACGAAACGGTCAGTCACCAACATGATGATACCGAGCAAAAGGATTTGAACCGACGATACCGCTGCAATAGTCGGGTCCAGATTGAATTCGAGATATTGCATGATCGCAATAGGTAGGGTGGTGCTCCCAGGTCCAACAAGGGACAGCGAGACCTCGAGATTTTCGAACGAAACGATAAAACTAAACAATGCAGCAGCCACGATCGCTGGGCGTAGCATTGGCAGAGTGATGCGCCAGAAAGCCACACGTCCGTTCGCACCCAAATTGCGAGCGGCCTCCTCTATCGAGGGATCTAAGCCGTGCATGCTTGCAGAAACAAGCCGCACAGTCCAGGGAATAGTCAGACAAATATGTGCCAGCACCAACCCACCCAGAGTGCCTACGATATCGCGATCTAAAAAGTTTTCCGTCCTTAAATAAAACAAATAAATCGCTATTCCAGCAACAATTCCAGGCATCAATAACGGCGACAACAAAAGGGTATTCACATATTTTGCGCCTCTGAAACGATATCGAATCAAGCCTAGCGCGGCTACAACGCCGATCGAAACGCCAATCAGTGCCGAAACAATCGCTAACTGCAAACTGAAAATAAACCCATTAACAAAAGACTGATTGTCCCAGGCATTCTTGTACCAGGACAACGTATACCCCGAGGGTGGAAAATAAAGAATCGAATCCTTGAAAAAGCTTAGCCAGATCACAAAGACCAAGGGACACAGCATGATTGCGTAAACCAAGAATACAAATACCCGCAAAAACCATTTGCCGAGGTGAAAACGTCTAATTGGAGCGATGCTTGCTAACACTTAAATACACTCTTAATAACTAATTCAATGGATGCTAGGGGTTAAGTGCACTTTACATTACCGGTATTTACCCTGAGCTTAAACCAGAATTTACCTAGTCGGGTTCGATTTGACATCAGAGTCTAGAAAAGAGAGTTGACATGACCCGACCCTCGCGATACTTTATAGTTGTTAACTTGCAACCTCTTGTTTCAACTTCTTTTGGGTGTCCGCATCATGCATATCGAGCCAGGCGTAGTAGACGGCGCAAAAATACTTCTGAGCATCGGTACGGCTAGCGTGGCGTTTGCGCTCACCGCTAAGGCTGCCATTGACATGCTTCGGTCTGATGGCTTTTCCGCACTCGTGACGCGCTCGTTCATTGCGACCTTTTTGGTGTTTTGCTCTTTTGAAGTGCTGTGGCACCATCCGGTCGGGGTCTCGGAAGTACACCTGATTATGGGAAGCACACTATTTCTTTTGTTTGGTGCAGCACCAACCGCGCTTGGTCTCGCACTTGGTTTGCTCATACAAGGTGTATTTTTTGCTCCGACTGACTTACCACAGCTCGGCATGAATCTGACCTCCTTGCTGCTTCCGCTATTTGCGATGGGCGCCATTGCAAAGCGTCTCATCGCACCGTCCACACCTTATGTCGATCTGACGTATCGCCAAACCCTCAAACTGTCGCTCGTGTTTCAAGGTGGAGTCGTCGCCTGGGTGGTCTTCTGGTCGGTTTACGGTCAAGGTTTGGCTAGCGCAAACTGGGAAGGGATCGCTTCTTTTGCCGCCGCCTATAGCGTCATCCTTTTACTTGAGCCGCTGCTGAACCTCGGAGCCTTGGCGTTAGCTAAACGTGCATCAGTTAGCCAGCAGACGACACTCTTCTCACCGAGCCTGAGTAGTGGTCATTGAGAGTTTAGGCGCTTGCGGCACTGACTCGCTCCGGCGCAAAGCGTAAGGTGAACGTACTTCCTTTCCCTAGCGTACTCACAATTTGTAACTGGGCATGATGCCTACTTGCAATGTGCTTGACGATGGCAAGCCCAAGGCCAGTCCCACCCGTGTCGCGTGAGCGGCTACCATCGACCCGATAAAATCTCTCGGTCAAGCGTGCGATGTGCGCTGCATCAATGCCTGGTCCGGTATCAGTAACGGCGAACTCACCGTAACCGTCTTCTGCCACCGACCACTTCACTTGAATAGACCCGCCTTCCGGGGTGTAGCGAATCGCATTCGATATGAGATTACTAAAAGCAGACTGCAACTCACGCTGCTCTCCCATCAACGCATGCGCTGACTCTACTGAAAAATCAATACGATGTTTACCTTTAGACAGCGCCTCGGCGTCTGAGCGTAATGCGCCCATTTCCGCCATCACGCTAAAAGGAGTAGAGGGTGCCACCTTAGAATTTGCCTCAAGCTTGGCAAGCGTCAATAAATCTTCAACAAGATTTTTCATTCGACGAGATTGTGTCATCATCAAATCTAAATATCGACTTTGCTGATCTGGAGCCAATTCGATCGATTGCATAGTTTCCAAAAAACCAATCAAAACCGTAAGCGGCGTGCGTATCTCGTGCGAGACGTTTGCTACAAAGTCTCGACGCATTGCTTCCGTACGCTGCAGTTCGGTAATGTCTTGCGCTAACAACAAGGACTGGTCATCTGCAAACGGGAAAATCTGCACCACTACTGTAAGACTTGCCGCGACACCCAAGCGTTCAATCACAATGGGATTATCAAAATCTCCGGCATTCAGATAACCCACAAACTCCGGATTACGCACAAGATGCGCGATGCTCTGATTTGCATCCCTTTTAAAATCTAAACCAAAAAAGCGCTCGGCACTGGCATTACACCATTCAACTTGGTTCTTCTCATCAAGCATGATGACACCGTTTGGCGATGCCTGAAACCCTTGAATGAACCGATCGTGTTGTTGTTCGATGGCATGGATACGTGCTTGCAGTTCTGTCAACATGCGCTGCCGCTGCGTCAACACCTCGCCCCACAGACCGACGGAGAGTAGCGATGAAGCATCGGCGGTCGCAGTGTTTTTCTGCAACCATTGTAAGTTGTAGTAGGAATACAGTAAGGGGATAATCAGCGGCACAACACCTAAGAGGTAAGCACCCCACACACCCACCACTTCGTACCCCAGTATCGCTAATGCGAGTGAGGTAAGCACGATTAGAATGAAACGCCCTGCGGCTGCCGACATCAATCAAAAAGCTCCGAGCGACTGTATCTAAGACTTGTCACCGTCCGTATTTGGGCTCGGTGTTCTCGTGGCACGATAACCGACTCCTCGCACGGTTTCAATGTAGGCATCACATTTCGCGACGGCGAGCGCGACTCTTAACCTGCGAATGTGCACATCGACAGTTCGCTCTTCGATGAATACCTCATTGCCCCACACCTGATCTAACAGTTGAGCCCGGGAATGCACCCGCTCTGGAGCGCTCATTAAGAACTGTAGCAAGCGAAACTCGGTCGGCCCAACCACGATTTCTCGACGGGTGGCATTGGGCCACTCGGCTGTGACACGATGTGTGACCGGGTCTAACCGCATCGCGCCAAGTACCATCAATTCATCTTGGGACGGCGCCCGACTATGGCGACGCAGAAGCGCCTTGACGCGCGCCATGAGCTCCTTCGTTGAGAAGGGCTTTGTCATGTAGTCATCCGCTCCGGAATCCAGACCCAGCACCTTGTCTGCCTCCTCGCTCTTTGCGGTGAGCATCAAAATAGGGACCATTGCCGTAGCTTCATTGGCTCGCAACTCTTTCGCAAACTGAACGCCTGACTTTCCAGGAAGCATCCAATCAAGAATGATTAGATCTGGCATGGTCTGACGTATCAACTGAGTCGCCTCATCGGCCTGGAAAGCGCGATCGACAACATACGCGCCGTGAAGTAGATTGATCGCAATCAGTTCAGATATTGAGGGCTCGTCTTCAACAATCAGAATACGCTGACTCATGATCCAATCCCTATTCCGTCGCGCGTTGCATTAACTCTTTCTTGGGAGTGTGCCTGAGATCATCACCACCCACGACATAAATAACGAACTCCGCAATGTTCTTTGCATGATCACCAATGCGCTCGACAGACTTCGCGATGGTTAGAATATCCAAGCCAGTCGCAATGGTGTGCGGATCTTCAGCAAGATAGGACGTCAGCTTGCGCACAAAGGCACGAAACTCTTCGTCAATCTGTTTATCATCCAGAACGATCGCGGCAGCTGCCGCAGCGTCTTGCCTTGCAAAGGCATCTAGGCTTTGACGCAGTTGTTTAAGGGCCATTTGTCCCGAGATGATTATCTCTGCAACGTTGATATTGTTCTCAACACCTTTGCGGATAATCTTTCTCGTGCGTTTCGCAACCTTCTCCGCTTCGTCGCCTGCGCGCTCAAGGTTTGTATTGGCTTTAGAGATGGCCATGATCAGGCGCAGATCGCGTGCAGTGGGCTGCCGCTTTGCAATAATCTCAGTGCAGCCCGAGTCAATTTCGATCTCTTTTGCATTGACGATTTTTTCTCGAGCAATCACCGCCTCGCAGCGCTCTAGATCCATTTCGGTAAACGCAGCCATCGCCTCTTGCGTCTGCGACTCTACGAGCCCACCCATTTCAAGCAAGCTACTGCAAAGCGCGTTCAACTCAAGGTCGAACTGCGACGAGATGTGTTTATCAGGCATATTCATTCCTATAGACCGGCTAGATCGGTAGACAATAGAACATCATATCTACACTAAGACGCCACCTTAACTAGCAAATATTTCATTTTGATTACGACCCCACCAGGCACGGCGGGGCCGATCCTCTCTACAGCCCGATTAAACCACCATCGTCCCGAGTGATGATGATGGTCGCGGATCGCGGACGGCCCGGCTTTCCATAGCCCATATTCCCCGGCCAACTGCTTTCCAGTTTAAACCCCTCCGCGGCTCCTAGTGCAGGCGTTTTCTCACCGGGATGTTGAATATTTACAAATAACGTCTTGCCGTCTGGAGTCTCTGTGACTCCGGTCACCTCGGCTCCCTTGGGCGCTACCAAAAACCTCTTCAAGCGCCCCTCGCCGAGAATCGCACCTACAAAGGTCTCCTGAGTCCCTGTTTGCTCGACACCAGCGATTATGATTTTATTCTCGATGGTGCGCTTACCTCCGTCCCCGACTTTACCGGGAATGGCAGCGAGCATCATGCAATTCGTCTCATCCGTCATCGCACCATCATCGGTTTGGATCCAGCAAATTCCAGTTGCCTTGCTGAACCAAAGGCCGTCGGGCGAGGAAAAATCATTCGCGGCAGTCAACCCGGATAGGTTCGCGGGTCCGGCATCGTCTTCCGCGCCGAACAGAAAGATATCCCAAGCGAAGTTGGCAGCAGTGGATAGCCCACCGTCTTCGCGAAAACGAATGATGTGACCATTGGGATTACCCATTGACTTACGGCCATCCGGATCCGCGTAACTGCGTGGATTAACAGCATTGACTTTCGCCGGTGTGCGATGTGTCACGTTATTATTTGTTAGGGCAAAATATATTTCGCCGTTCACGTGATTCACAGCGCCCCACTCGGGGCGATCCATTGGCGTGGCGCCCACCGCATCAGCAGCCAAACGGGCGTTGACCCACACGTCCGCCTGATTAGCGAAACGATAGGTTGCGAAATTTGCGATCGCTGGATTTTTAAACGACAGTTCCAACCAGCGCCCTGTGCCATCGGAATCAAATCTCGCGACATACAGAGCGCCCTCGTTTAAGTATTTGTCACCGGCTGCTAACCCTCCACCAATATCCTTCGGATCCCAAAGTTCCTTACTGACGAACTTGTAAATATATTCGTTGACTGAATCGCAACCCATATAGAAAGCCAAAGGCTTGCCTGCCACCGGAATGCCGCAAACAGCAGCTTCGTGGGCGAAGCGCCCCATCGTGACGCGTTTGACCGGCGTAGAGCGGGGGTTGAGTGGATCAATTTCTACGTTGTAGCCAAAGGTATAAGCTTCATTGCGAAAATCGCCCGTTGGCTCAGCTGCCAAGACGGCAAGATTCCATCGTGAAAAACGGTTGTCAGAGCTCGACACGGTATGCCAACCTTGGCTAGAAGCCCGAGGTGCCTTTGGATCCAAAGGTGCTGATGCAACGCCGTAGCGCTTAAGCGAAGCTACGTGATTGACGTCGCCAGGGTTCGCACCAGGAGCGATCTGAAAATACCGTGCCCAGTTTTCCTCACATGCCAAGTAAGTCCCCCAGGGGGTCATCCCGTGTCCGCAATTGTTGAGTGTGCCCCGCGAGGTCGCACCGGTGGCATCAAAGGCCGTGCGCATCATTTTTTGGATATTAGCTAGATGGTCGCGGGGGCCCGCAATCCGCATAGGCGTCTCTGGCGTGATACGGCGATTCAATGCCGAGTCAATTTTGTAAGAAAACCCTTTGCCGGTCTGCTGCAATTCAACCACTGACACGCCATGCAAGTTAATTTCTTTCAACACCTCAAGCGCAGGACGTACGCCTAAGTCCCAAAAACCAAACTGATCAAACTTTTTGCGAGACTGCCCATTTGAAGTCTGTCCCTCGGGGTGCAGGAAATGAGAGTCCGCCGAACTCTCGTGATTGACGCAAAGCACTGCTTTAGACGTCGCGGTCGTTGAATAACGTCCAGCCTCGTCGATGTAGTAGAGTTCCATCCCGTCATGATGATCACCGATGCGATGAGACCAGTCGTCCTTTTCCAAGCCAGCGTTTGTGTACGCGGGAACGGTAGTGTCAATCGGATCACCTGCCGCATGCAGAATAGTAAAGCTATAACCAGGAGGTAGCACCACCTGGTCAAACACACTTTTTGCAACTGACGGAAAGGTAAGAGAGGATGGTAGCGCTTGGGAAACGGTCCTGGAAGCATGCGCTAGACCAGGCAACGCAGCAAGCGTCGCCAAACCGAGTCCACCCTTAATGATATTTCGGCGACCACGATTTTGTACCGCCGAGAACAACACGTCCTGAAAACTCGTATTGCCGGAAAGATTTACATTTTGCTCATCTGAATCATGTGACATGGCAGCTCCCTTTTGAAGCCACGATTGCATCAAAATCAAATGACAACTCAATGACAAATACAACCACAACATACCAGGATATGAATCACAAATATTTCATCAAATCGTCACTTTTTTGAAATATCTGTTTCGCACAATACTGAGCATCTCAGGAGACTGTCTAGATGCTTGAACTTGTACACAACGCCCCAAGTTTTATCAATCCTCCGAGCACGTCAACAACCAACAGTGGCTTAGTGGTCGGCCTCGCTCAAACCACTCAAGAACTAGACCTCATCCAACGATTACGTTACGACACTTTTAAAAGCGAGTATGGCGCTGAATTCAACCCCAATACTCCCGGATTAGACAGCGATGCATTTGATCGCTGGTGCGAGCACTTGATGGTAAGAGATCTGGAAACAGATGAAGTCGTCGGAACCTACCGCGTGCTCACTCCACAAAATGCGTCACGGGCCGGTGGTTACTATTCCGAATCCGAATTTGATCTCTCTGGCCTAGGTGATCTCCGCCTCGAGCTTGTCGAGTTTGGACGAGCTTGCATACACGAATCCTACAGGCAAGGCGGAGCGCTCATGATGCTATGGTCCGGCTTAGCTGAAATTTTAAAGAGAGGGAATCATCAATATGTGTTTGGTTGCGCGAGTGTGAGCTTGCGCGATGACGGCGTAACAGCTGCAAAAGTCTGGCGTGATGTACGTCAAGCAGTCCTACAACCCGACGCTCTGCGCGTCACGCCGCACAACCGCTACCCCGTTGAACGTCTCGACAGCTCCCTTCCTGCCAAAGCGCCAGCCTTGCTGGCCGGCTACCAAAGGTTAGGTGCGCAGATCTGTGGCCAGCCAGCCTGGGATCCAGATTTCAATACAGCAGACTTTCCTATGCTCTTATCTATCGCCAACATGGGCGCCAGGTACCGGCGTCATTTTGGCTTCGAAAAATAACCTTAGGCAAACAGACTCACAAAGACCGCCCGTGCCCTGAGTCGCCAATCTGTTGATGCAGATTAGGGTTCTGGTTGTGATTCAAATTATTCCATCGAATAATTAGCGCCATAAGTGCTGCAACCATTACGCCGAATGCGACGATGATGACGTTAATCGGTATCGCTAACCAGAGCATGACTGTATAAAGAGACACCATCGCCAGAATGTTAAGTTGCTCGTTAAAATTCTGGACAGCAATTGAGTGCCCCGCCGACAGCAATACGTGCCCTCGATGCTGCAATAACGCGTTCATCGGCACTACAAAGTAACCAGATAGTCCGCCAATCAACAGCAATAAGGAATACACAGACCAGGTCGACTGCACAAGAGGCATCGCCAGTACGACTAACCCCATGCAAACACCAACCGGAAGCACCGAGAGAGCTCGCTGAATAGTGACCTTGGAGGCTGCAATCGCACCGAATATAGTGCCAAGTGCTGCAACACCCATCAAAATGCTCGCTTGATCTAGGCGGTAGTTAAGCTGAACCCGTCCCCATTCAATCACCACGAGTTGCAATGTCGCGCCGGCTCCCCAAAATAGCGTTGTGACCGCCAACGATATCTGCCCGAGCTTGTCACGCCACAACACCGATACGTACCTAAAAAAAACACGGTTTAAGGTAATAAGGTTGTTTGACTGCCGAGGATAGCGCACGCCCGTATCGGGAATGCGAAAATTCAACCACGCAGCGATTGCATAGAGAAAAGCGATCACAACAATTGCGGCCTCTGCTGGCGTTGTGGCAAGCGCCCCAATGGCTGGCTGTAAAAGGAGCCAGGAAGCAACTGTGGGCGATATCAATAGACCACCTAATACGGCTCCAAGAATGATGGAGAGGACCGTCATTCCTTCTATCCAACTGTTACCTTTGACAAGGTCTTCCGGCGCAAGCATCTCAGTAATAATGCCGTACTTCGCCGGCGAGTATGCCGCTGCACCGACCCCGACAATTGCAAAAGCGGCACAGACTAAAGCGATCTGACCCTCGCCACTTAAGTTGAATGCACTATGAAAATACATCAGGACACAACCACACACTTTGAGCGAGTTTGTCCACAACATGACTCGTCCCTTGGGATAGGTGTCTGCAAATGCACCGACGTAGGCGGCCAAAACAACATAGCCGACAGCGACCCACCACTTCATAATAGATGCCATCCAGTCTGGGCCTGAAAGCTGTTGGATAAGTGCAATCGCGGCAATGAAAAGCGCATTATCCGCAAGGGCAGAAAACGTCTGCGCTCCGATCACGTAATAAAAGCCGCGGGTCATCCGTGCACTCCCTTGGAGGAGCTTGTATCGTTGTGGTGAGACACATCATCTCGAGGCATGCGCATTAACGGCTGCCCCATGCGTAAACGTACACCAGTCGCAATCCCAGGGCTTAGCGAGAAACCCCTTGGCGCAAACACGATAATCGTTGAGCCGTGCTCAAACCAGCCGAGCTCCTCTCCCTTCTCGAACCTATGCTCACACAGCATTGTCGTCTCGCCCTGATAGCTCGCACCGAAGATCGCATCGAGCGCATGCAAACGAATACTCGCCACCAGAATCGCCGCGACGGGAACGAGTGCGACGGCATACCCCCCGGCTCCGACGTTCATAGAAAGCATGGCTCGCTCATTTTTACAAAAGAGCTTCTCTACACGTTTAAGTGCGATCGGATTAACGTTCCAGGTGTCCCCTGACATATACAACACTTTGCGCAACACGCCATCGTACGGCGCATGAAAGCGGTGATACATGGCAGAGGTCAATCTCAAGGTCACATAGCATCCGTCCTGCCACGCACTAACGTCTTCCGATCGACCAAGGAGCTCTTCTATCGCGTAAGGAAATCCCTTCGCTTGAAAGACCTGACCATCAACCACTTGACCGCATTCCCCGACAATCGCATCACAGGGACTGACAAATACCTCAGGGTTACTGTCAATCACTCGGGCACCTTCTCGAAGCTCTCTGGTAAAGCATTCATGAAGGCTATCGAACTGTTGCTTTTTTGCATCGGACAAATCCAAGTCGGTAAACACCCGCCAGACCGAGATCGACAGCCTCGAGACCCACCGATTGCGTAGCTTGCTGAACCAGCCCATAAAGTGAGTGACTGCTTTACGCGGAATGCGGTTTGTCAGAAGAAAGTTGATATCCTCGTTCAAGACAATGTTTCTAACTTGTTTACTAAAAGTCATCATTTGGTCATCCAATTTTCATAAAAAGGAGCTTTTACGGTGAGGCTCCATGAACGAACATCCCTTAGATACATTACAAATTGCGCAGTACGTTGCCGTACTCCTCGCGATCTGGGTGATCGCCAACAAAGTTTGGCAACGACTTCAACTGTCTCTTGCTAAATCTCCCTCTCTTGGAGGGCATCTGCGATGGGCGAAGCGAATCACTAGCCTTATTCCCGGCTACTCCTACGACCGAAACAAATGGCTCGCCTGCGATGACGCGCCACCCGAAGTCGCAGCGCGTCGCTCGGCTGCGCTGATGGAGCTCAGCAACAACCTCAAAAACCATTCGCCTCATACGCTCGCGCACACCAGACAAGTCAAGCCGATGATCTCGGACCTTCAGTTGATCAGCCAGTACCGCGTTCCGTTTCAGTTTCGATCTTTTCTCCAAGAGCATGTCGCATTGGGTAGCTTTTGGAGCGAGAGTCAAGGCGTGCATCTGACTGATCTTGACGGCAACACCTTCATCGACGTCACTGGATCCTATGGTGTCAACCTTTTCGGTCAAGATTTTTACAAGTCGTGCATCGAAGAGGGTATTGCAATGGTGAGGGACCTGGGGCCCGTGCTGGGCTCGTATCATCCGTGCGTACTCGACAACGTAGAGCGTCTGTGCAAAATAGCCGATAAGGACGAAGTATCCTTTCACATGTCTGGAACCGAAGCCGTCATGCAGGCCGTGCGCGTCGCCCGCTACAGCACCGGAAAAAACAAACTGGTGCGCTTTACGTCTGCGTACCACGGTTGGTGGGATGATGTTCAACCCGGACCTGGCAACCCGATGCCACCCTCGCCCCACACCCTGACACTTCGAGAGATGCATGCCAACACCTTGCGAGTACTGCGCAACAGAAAGGATATCGCCTGCGTGCTGGTGAATCCGATCCAGGCGATGCATCCGAATCAGAGTGCACCCACTGATTCGACTTTGCTGAGTGGTAGCCGCCGCGCCCACTTTGACCGAGTCGCCTATACAACATGGCTTCACGAGTTGCGAAGCGTATGCACCGCGCGTGGAATTGTGCTGATTCTGGACGAGGTGTTTCTTGGCTTTAGGCTTGCACACGGAGGTGCGCAAGAGTACTTCGATATAAAAGCAGACCTTGTGACCTACGGTAAGACGCTGGGAGGGGGCCTTCCGATTGGCGTCGTGTGTGGTTCGCATGCACTGATGAAGCGATACAAAGAGGCGAAACCTGCAGACCTTTGTTTTGCTCGAGGCACATTCAACGCAAACCCCTACGTGATGGGAGCGATGAATGCTTTTCTCCATCGCATCGAAACCGAGCCCGTGCGTAAGTTGTATGAACGTTTGGATGACACATGGAGCGCGAGGGCGATCCAACTCAACACGCAACTTTCTGAAGCGAATCTGCCCGTTCGGGTCGAAGCGATGTCTACTGTGTGGACCGTTCTCTATGGCTGCCCGAGTCGATATAACTGGATGCTCCAGTTTTACCTCAGACAAGAAGGCATTGCATTGAGCTGGGTCGGCACAGGAAGAATGATTTTTAGTTTGAACTTTAGCGATGCTGATTTTGACTCTTTCGCCACGCGCTTTGTACGGGCTGCTCAGAAAATGCATAAAGACGCTTGGTGGTGGACGCCAGATGGTCAAACAAATCAAACCATCCAGCGTCAACTATTGAGGGAACTGATTACACACAGATTCTCACCGAACTAATGAGTTACTTAGATTGCTGTATGTGGGGCATCGGGTCAATCAGTTCGCCACGCAAAAGATATATCGGCGAGCGGTAATACAGCTTGATGTCATGGAACGGGTCCGTAATGATCTTGATTGCCCAGGCGAAAGCGGCTTGGGCACTATCAATGATGCACAACTGTCCCACACGAAATAGTAGACCGGCCAGTCCGAGCATCAGCCAAGACATACCGACAAGCCGCAAAAATGTATCTTCATAAGCCTCGGGCACCATCCAAGTCACATACTGCGGTGCAACGTACGCGACGACCGGAATCAGCGCCCAAATAGCAAGCAACACAATCTTGCGGTGCAAGTTGTAACCAACCTTAATCTCTTCCTTATGCTCATGCGTCGCTTGGTTTACATGGTCGTAACCCTTGGGTTCAAAGAAGAAGTGCCCAGACTGTCGTGTCGTCATCGCGATCAGCCATGCAACAAAGGAGGCAGCGACCGGATTGATAAACAACAGCACATAGGAGACCAGAAACGAAATCGCACTAATAAAGTGAAGACTTTGATTGATGCGACTGTGATGGTAGTAGCGATGATCATCCCATCTCTGTACGCTTAACGTTTTCAGAAGCTCTTTCATCTTTGATCCTTTGTTCAAAATTGTTTGATCCGAGTCATTGATCTAATGAGCGGATTATTTCAGATGAAGGTAACGGAATGATGAATATTGTGTGACAGTGATATTAAGTTTTCATGTCAAAAGAAGCGTGTCTTGTCATCGAATCGTTATATTGAATCAGTACAGTGCGTACATCCTGTCTAAATAGGTCGGCAATGAAAGAGCCGCTATCGATAGAAGTAGAGCGCATTGTTCCAGACAAGCCCAGCCTACGAATGGCTGTGGTGACAGAGACGTACCCTCCAGATATCAACGGGGTTGCACACACTATTTCGATTGTCGTGACGGGACTACGTGAGCGCGGGCATGAGATCACGCTCATTCGTCCACGTCGCCACGAAGAGCCCGTACATAGCGCGATGCCCGATGAACTGCTCGTGCGGGGCGCCCCAATCCCGATGTACAAGCAGCTCAGAATGGGTCTCCCCGCCTTAGGCAGCTTACGTAAACTCTGGACGACGAACCGTCCTGATCTTGTACATATCGCAACGCAAGGGCCACTCGGATGGTCCGCCGCTCGCGCGGCACACAAGCTTGGTATCCCTGTCAGTTCGGATTTCAGAACAAATTTTCACGCTTACAGCCAGCTTTATGGATTGGGCTGGCTAAAGAGCACCATCGTGTCCTATCTGCGAAAATTCCATAACGCTGCCCGTTGCACAATGGTACCCACGCAACGCTTGAAGGACGAGTTAGTCATTGGTGGTTTTGAACGACTCATTGTGGTGCCACGAGGCGTCGACACAGAAAAGTTTTCGCCTGATCACCGAAATAACAAGTTACGCGCAACATGGGGCGCCAGCCCCAAAACGACCGTTTTACTCTCAGTTGGTCGCCTTGCGGTTGAGAAGAATCTTAGCCTTGTAATCAACACCTATACCCGCCTCATACACGAAGGCGCTGAGGCAAAACTAGTCTTCGTGGGCGATGGTCCAGAAGCAAGCGCACTGCAACGACTATGCCCAGATGCAATCTTCGCGGGCACGCGACGTGACCAGGAACTAGCGGAGCACTATGCGAGCGCTGATTTGTTTGTGTTTCCGAGCTTGACGGAGACCTTCGGTAACGTCACGCTCGAAGCAATGGCTAGCGGTCTTTGCGTGGTGGCCTACGATCATGCCGCAGCCGGCCAACTCATCGTCTCAGACAAGAATGGAATCCTTCTACCACCCAATGACGAGGAGGGATTTATCGCTGCGACCCAAGCGATCACAGACGATGCGACCCATCGTGAGCAGATGCGTTTACAAGCGAGACAGACGGCGCTGAACAACAGCTGGAACATTATCCTGTCTCGCACCGAGGAAATTTTTCGATCATTAGTAGCGCTCAACAACTCCAAACAATCCTAGTCGTTTCAGGAAACCGATTCCTATGGCCCCTCCCGAATACTTCATCCCAGAGCAGCGCCCTGAGAAATATCGCGCGATATGGATCTCGGATATTCATCTTGGTACGCCCGGCTGCAAGGCGGAGTATCTCTTAGATTTCTTAAGATGGAATGAATCGGAACAACTTTACTTAGTCGGTGACATTATTGACGGTTGGCAGTTAAAAAAAGGGTGGTACTGGCGTCAAAGCCACAACGATGTTGTACAAAAAATACTCCGCAAGTCTAGGAAAGGAACGCGTGTTACCTACATCGCTGGGAATCATGACGAGGTGCTTCGTCAGTTCCTTGGGATGGCCTTTGGTGATATCGAGATTCTGGATGAAGCAACGCACGAACTGTTAGATGGACGTCGCCTCTGGATCACACACGGAGACCTCTTTGACGGGATCATCCAGCACGCTAAATGGTTGGCTTATTTAGGAGACTCTCTCTACTCCTTCATTCTTAGGCTAAACAATTCTTTTAACCATGCGCGTCACAAGCTTGGGCTTTCTTACTGGTCACTATCCCAATACCTTAAGCATAAAGTCAAGAACGCAGTCTCGTTTATTACAGAGTTCGAGACAGTCTTAACGGACGAAGCCAGACGACGCGGCTACGACGGGGTGCTTTGCGGGCATATCCATCGGCCCGAGATACGCGAAATAAATGGAATCCTATATTGCAATGACGGGGATTGGGTTGAGAGCCTCTCGGCCATAGTAGAGACCTACACCGGCGAACTAAGAGTCATTCATTGGCCCTATCGCGGCGCAGCGCAAGAGTCGGAATCGCCCGATCCAATCGTTGCTGTTCAGCGATGAGAAAAATTTATTTCAGGGATTCATTGACTTGTAACAATCGGCATTTACAGTTCGTGGCATGAATCCATCCGGCATAACGCGATCACTGTCTGCAAGCCCAATGATTGTTGCAGAGAATGTTTCTAAAACATTTCCTGCACTCGCGCACGGGCAGCAAAGTCACTTCAAAGCTCTCGATAGGATTTCATTCTCGATTGCTGCGGGGGAATGCGTCGCGCTTCTGGGCGCATCTGGCTCCGGAAAATCTACGCTGATTCGAATGATGTGCGGCTTAGCCCGAATGGATTCGGGTAGCGGTCACATTGCAATCGGCTCAAAGCTTGCGCTTCAAGGCGATCGATTTAGTGACGAGATCGCTCAAACGCGCAAGATAACTGGAGTGATTTTCCAGCAGTTCAATCTTGTCGGTCAACTCGACGTGTTAACCAACGTATTGGTTGGTTGCCTACACACAAAAACCACCTTGGATGTGTTGTTCCGTCGATTTACAGAAGCTGAACGTGTCAAGGCGCTTGAATGTCTCGACATGGTGGGACTAGGTCCACAAGCCTATCAGCGCGCCTCAACACTCTCGGGCGGACAGCAACAGCGAGTCGCCGTAGCCAGAGCACTGCTCAAGGGGGCGAAAGTCCTTTTAGCGGATGAGCCCGTCGCATCACTTGATCCAGAGTCGGCACGAAAAGTCATGGATGTACTTTTTGGACTGACAAAAGAACTGGGTATGACGCTTGTGGTGAGTTTGCATCAAATTTCAATTGCTCGAACCTACTGCCAAAGAGCCCTCGGGATGAGTCGTGGACGACTTGTGTATGACGGACCCATTACAGATCTCACGGAACAACGCCTGAATCAGCTGTACGGGGCTGATGCTCAAGAACTTTTGATGAGCGAGCCCTCAGCTGAACAGCATATCAACGAAATTACAAGCAATTCCCTTGTCAACGCTTAAATTATTTAACTGGAGAATTACATGAAGCTTAAACACTTGGTGCTGGGCGCTTGCCTAGCCGTCAGCAGTGCAATTGCCTTCGCGCAAGAGGTGTCATTCGGCATTATCGCAACAGACTCAGCCTCTGCACAACGCGAAAAATGGGAACCATTCTTCAAAGATATGGAGAAGAAGACCGGCCTGAAGATCAAGTCCTTCTACGCAACAGACTACGCCGGCGTGATTGAAGCGATGCGCTTCAATAAGGTCCAAGTTGCTTGGTACGGCAATAAAGCTGCAATGGAAGCGGTAGATCGTGCAAATGGTGAAATCTTCGCGCAGTTGATGTACGCCGACGGAAGCTTTGGTTACGAGGCACTTTTAATTACACACAAAGACTCGCCCTACAAAACCCTAGACGATGTGTTTAAGAATCCGAAGGCTGTGAATTTTGGTATCGGTGATCCAAACTCGACATCAGGCTTCTTAGTGCCGACCTACTACGTGTTTGCAGCTCGCAAAGTCGATCCACGTGCCATCTTTAAAACTGTCCGTAACGGCAGCCATGGCAACAACATTCAAGCGGTCCTTGCCAAGCAACTCGACGTTGCTACAAACAACACAGAAGATATGGGTCGCTTACAGGCTACCCGTCCTGACTTGTACAATCAGCTGCGTATCATCTGGAAAAGCCCTTTGATTCCTAGCGATCCGTTTGTATGGCGCAAAGATCTGGATCCCGCCATCAAGGAAAAGATTCGTACGTTCGTTTTGAACTATGCCAAGACAGACGAAGCGGAAAAACTGATCTTGAAGAACATCTATAACTATGGTGGCTTCCGCGCTTCAACAAACGACCAGCTCAAGCCAATTCGCCAACTCGAACTGTTCAAAGATCGTGTGAAATTTGAAACGGCACAGGGTCTCAGTGACGCCGAGCGTGCAGCAAAGCTTGCTGAAATTGATCAGGCGCTCGCAAAGCTTAACTAATGGCCTCGACATACCAAATGGACGCGCTCGAACGTATTCGAGCGCACGCTCAGTCTAGTCGCCGTGGCCCAATGTATTATGCCGGCTGGGTCATTGCAATCGTTGTTGCAGGCTGGGCGTGGCAGGGGGCAGAAATTCGCCCCCTGGATTTGGTAAAGCATTCGGGAAACATCGTCACGCTTGGACGTGACTTTTTCCCGCCGAATTTCATGGATTGGCGCATCTATATCAAAGAGATGATTGTGACAATCCACATTGCACTGTGGGGGACGCTTTTAGCGATTGCTGCATCTATCCCGCTTGGATTTTTGTGCGCCTCCAACGTCGTCAGCCCTGTTATCTATCAACCGACCCGCAGACTGATGGATGCGTTGCGAGCTGTCAATGAGATGGTGTTTGCCCTCCTCTTTATCGTGGCGGTTGGGCTAGGTCCCTTTGCAGGCGTCCTTGCACTTTTTGTCCACACGACTGGCACGCTCACCAAGCTGTTTTCTGAAGCGGTTGAAGCCATTGATCCACGACCTGTTGAAGGAATCCGGGCCGCAGGAGGCTCTCGCTTAGCAGAGATCGTATTTGGCATCGTTCCCCAGGTCTTGCCAATGTGGATTTCCTTCTGTCTTTATCGCTTCGAGTCCAATGTGCGTTCAGCCTCGGTGGTCGGTATGGTTGGTGCAGGCGGCATTGGCGTCATTCTGTATGAAGTTATTCGAAGTTTTCAATACGCGCAAACTTGTGCTGTCTTATTGATTCTGATCGCCTCGGTCACTGTTATCGATGTCATCTCGGCGTATCTTCGCAAACAGGTCACTTGATGCTAACCAAACCAGAGATCATCATCTCCACTGGGGCACGACATAAGTTGCCTCAACTCGTAAAGCAACATCCTGTCGTTGCGTTGATTTATCATCACGCTTCTGAGACGCTAGTCGATGAGCTACAAACTCTTCTTGGACCAAACCTCTTGAAGGTTATCCGTTGTCCCGACGGACTGCCGACCGTCGAGCTTGCGGATAGCCTGAGACGAGATTTTTGGGACATACACACTAGACGCGACTTACCGATCATCGTTGCAATCGGCGGAGGCAGTACACTCGATCTGGCCAAATCACTTCGGCTGAATATACCCCACCCAGCCTCTATCACCTCGGTTCTAGATCGCAAAATCGAAGTCGGTGAATTCGAAAGCTGCTCGATGATCCTGATGCCAACTACGGCAGGCACGGGCAGTGAGGTCTCCTCAACCGCCACCATATGGGATATCGAGAACAGAACCAAGCACTCTCTTTTTGGTCCTGCCGTCGTGGCCGACTGGGCAGTCATTGACCCAGAACTTGCCTTGACCTCACCCTGGCTAGTGACGCGAGACAGCGGCATTGATGCTCTATCTCATGCACTTGAAACGATTTGGAATCGTAACCGTGTACCAAAGGCATTCGCCTACGCGATGTCTGCGGCGCAACAGATCGTAAAAGTATTGCCGCAGATTATGGAAAACCCCGAGGATCTTTCGTATCGCTTCGATATGGCTAGCGCAGCACTCTGGGCAGGTCAGGCGATGGCGCTAACTGAAACCGCCCTCGTTCACGCGCTTTCGTACGATGATACGACTGGGCTCGGGTTGTCGCACGGACAAGCATGCGGCCGCTGGTTGCCCAAGGTCTACCAACTAGCCAGTCAGAGCTCCGAAGAGATGGAGATCTTCTTACGCGCGGCAATGCAACCTATGATTTCTGATGAGTACCAATTAGCGGCTTGGGTCAATGCTCTTGGCTGCCCGACCGTCTCTCTCGATGATCACAGCATCGAAACCGAACGCCGCATTGCCTGCGCTTTACACACAAAGCGTGGTCGTAACTTCATTGAATTATCCCCACAACATGCACTCCAAAAAGTATGATCTGGTCGTTGTTGGCGCAGGAATCGTCGGTCTGGCGCACGCTTGGATGGCCGCCAAGTCCGGCCTAAGCGTTGTGGTCCTGGACAAGGATCCGCGCTGTGTAGGCGCCTCCATCCGAAACTTTGGCTTCATCACAGTGACAGGTCAACGAGACGGCGACACTTGGCGTCGCGCAAGACGCTCGCGCGATTTATGGCAAGAACTTTCACGCGCGGCAGCGATCCCGATTTGCCATCACGGGCTTACCCTTGTGGCGCAACGGCCAGAGGCCTTAGCCGTGCTAGAAGCCTTCAAAGACACACAAATGGGCGAAGAGTGTTCGTTGCTCACACAAGACATGTTGGCAAAAACATGCGGCGCTGTGCGCACCGAGTCCTGTGTAGGGGGCATGTACAGCCCACACGAACTTCGCGTCGAGTCACGCGATGCCATTCCCCAAATTGCCGCTTGGCTTGCGAAAACGCACAATGTTGAGTTTTTGTATAACTGCGAAGTCCTAGATTTTGCATTGCCGCACATTCAAACGTCGTCAGGCACTCTCCAGGCCCAACGCATCGCCCTCTGTCCGGGCACTGAAGTCAATGGCGTTGCAAAACGCTATCTTCAAGACTATCAACTAACCTTAACGCAGTTACAAATGCTCCGAGTCAAGCCTCCGGCAAACTTCAAGCTTAGCTCCGCTGTCATGAGCGACTTGAGCTTTGTGCGTTATGCCGGGTACACAGGGCTTGACTGTCATCAGGAATTATTGCAGCGACTTGAGAAAGAGACACCTGATTCACTGGCAGCGGGTATCCATCTGATCGTCGTTCAAAGCGAAGACGGCAGCCTTGTCGTAGGCGACTCACATCATCCTGCCAACCTATTCGAACCCTATGCAATCGAATCGGTGGATGACTTAATTTTGAAGCACCTTGAAGAAGCGCTCTTACTCACCAACTACGACGTCACGCATCGCTGGACCGGTCGCTATCCTGTTGGAGCCGGCGATCAAGATGCGCTAATCCTGGCACCACACGCTGATGTCCGCGTCGTAAGTGTCACAAGTGGGACCGGCGCTAGCACTTCCTTTGCACTGGCCGAAGAAGTTATGCAATCCTGGGGAATCTAACGTGCTGATGTTTGACGAGGGCAGTAACTCAATTCGAGCAGTCGTATTTGACTGGGCAGGCACCATCTTTGACTTTGGTAGTCACGCACCGATGGGTGCTTTTGTTAAATTATTTGAGCAGGAAGGCATTCGCATCTCGATTGATGACGCCCGCGGTCCGATGGGTATGCCAAAGTGGGATCATATTCACACCCTTGGCCAACTGGAGCATATTCAGGCGCAATGGCTAGCTAAATTCGGGCGTCTGTTTTCTGAACGCGACACTGACCGCTTGTACGATATTTTTACACCCATGAACGCCGCATCGGTCGTAGAACATGCAGCGCTCATTCCGGGCTTCTTGGAACTAGCTTCTGACTTGCGTGCAACAGGGATCAAAATCGGCACGACGACTGGCTACAACCGCCAGATTATGAACGTGGTGCTTCCTCTCGTGAAAGCCCAAGGCTTTGTTCCCGATAATCTAGTTTGCGCCGATGATCTCCCGACGTCGCGCCCAACTCCGATGGGGATGTACAAGTGCTTTTTAGATCTTGATGTGTGGCCAAGCAGGTCGGTTGTGAAAGTAGATGACACGGTACCTGGCCTGCTTGAGGGTTATCACAGTGACTGCTGGACAGTGGGCGTCATTGCAAGCGGCAATGAAGCCGGTCTCACCCATTCTCAATGGAAGAGTCTCTCAGAGGCTGAAAAGGTAACCTTAAGGGAGCGCGTGGCGAAACGCCTAGCAGCTGGGCATCCAGATTTCCTGATCGATACCGTGGCTGACTTACCCCAGACCTTGCAGAAAATTCAACAACTGCTGAATCAGAGAAAATGAAGATTCACTCCATTGAAGATATCGAGCAATTATTTCTTGATGCAGGTCACGTTGCTTACGCTGGCGAGGGAATCAATCAACTCGAACACGCGCTGCAGTGCGGTCAACTCGCAGAGCAAGCAGGCGCTAGCGCCTCGCTGATTACGGCAGCCTTCCTACATGACATCGGACACATGCTTAACCCCAAAGGCGATACACCTTCGGCACGAGGCATCGATGATCAACATCAGTTCATCGCGAGCCATCAGCTAAAGTCGCTATTCCAACAGGATGTTGTTGCTCCCGTGCACCTTCACGTGCTGGGTAAACGTGCCCTCTGTGCAATCGAAGTCGAGTACTACGGCTCACTATCCCCAGACTCCAAGCGCAGCATGGCTCTTCAGGGCGGCCCTCTGAGCGCCCGTGAGCTCGAGAAATTTTTAGCTATGCCTTATGCTGAAGATGCCATGGCACTGAGGCGCTGGGATGATCTTGCCAAAACACCTAATCGTCAAACTCCCGCCCTAGATCACTTCTTACAGATCGCAAGATCTGTTTGCGTTACGCCATCTGGCTTGAATCAATAATTTTTTCAAGCGCAGTCACTACCTCAAACACTGCTCGATTCTGCACACGGCCCACCGCTTCTTGAAACACCGGCAGCTTAGCTAAGAGCTCTTGGGTCGCACCCTTTATCTCACGCACTTGCGAGACCACGATCCCAAACTGATTCTCACGTATCCAGGTTGCGTTATAACGCTCTTGAGGCATGGTTAAAGCGTTTCTGAAGGTCAAGACTGGCAAACCCATGTGAACGGCCTCGCTCAAGCTACCTGGACCAGGCTTACCGATCAGGAAGTCGCTCAGGCGCATGACCTGAGCCATATCGCTTGTAAAACCTAATACGACATGTTTGACCGAAGGCGTCAGTGCTTCTATTTTTTTCGCTAAGAGAGCATTGTGGCCGCAAACCAAAATGAGTTGTGTCTCCGAAAGATCTTTCGCGATACGCAACATCTGAATCGAGCCATTGCCACCGAACATCACCAGACCGATCGGCTTCGTCGAATCCAGACCAAGCCGTGCGCACTCTTGAGCGCGATCCAACTTAGCGGTTTGATAAAAACCCGGGCGCAAAATCATGCCCGAGGTTTGGGTGAGCTGATGACTTTGGTATCCAGCCGCCCTAGCCTGCGTCATTGCGCGGGCTGATCCGCAAATTAAATGTTGCTCTTGCCCTGCCTCTATCCAGAAATGGGGAGGATGATCAGCAATATCTGTCATCACGGTCACATAGGGCACGGTCGGACACTCTTGATAAAGAGCATCCCACATCACTTTATTGAAATTCGGCACTAGCGACACCACCATATCGGGCCGTGTCGCTCTCCAGTGCTGCTGTAACTTTCGCTTCAGCTTTGCGTGACTCAAGCGAATAAGCGCCTGCAAAACCTTGAGTTCTGTTGCCAAGCCAAGCGTCCAGCCCTTCTTCAGTCTCAAGTTGTAGAGGTCTTCCGGTGCAAAGCCCGTTAGTTTTTGAAAATAACGTTCTGTGTCAATCACCTCAAAGAGATTGACAAGACTGACCTCCCAATCAGAATGCTCGGTCGCAATGACTTCTTCAAGTGCAAGTGCAGCGGCACGATGGCCGCCACCCGCATTGAAGTAAATAAGTTGGATTTTTTTTTGCATGTCCCAATAGCATGCGACCGCTACATGTCAAACGTATGACAAATTAATCCGGCTTAATCCCGTTTTCCTTGATCACCTTCGCCCAGCGATTCATCTCAGCAACCGTCCATTTCTGAAGTTCCTGCGGGCTGCTCAGTTTGAGGTCGATACCCAAGGTCCCGGTCAACTGCTTGTTCACAGCAGGGTCTCTGGCAATTTTCGCCATTTCCGCATTGAGCTTGTCAATGATTGGTTGAGGCGTGCCTGCAGGTGCAAAAACTGCCCACCAAGCTACAGCGGAGAAGCCAGGAAAGCCTTGCTCTGCCATTGTGGGCACATCAGGCATCGAAGTCGAACGCGTCTCACCGGTTACGGCAAGCGCGCGCATCTTTCCGCCTTTGATGTGATTGGCAAGCACAGCGACCGAGCCGATACCCGACTCAACTTGGCCACCCAAAATATCAGCAGACATCGGACCACCCCCTTTGTAAGGGATGTGAATTACTTTGAAGTTACCCGCCTTTTGAACCAACGTCATGGTGAGGTGACCCAAACTACCGCTACCGACGGACCCATAACTTAAGGAGTCCGGCTTGGCTTTCGCAGCAGCGACAAACTCACTGAAGTTTTTGTAGGGTTTGTTTGCCGCCGTTCCTAACGCCATTGGCGCTGTGCCCACCAACATGACCGGCGACAAGTCCTTCAATGTGTCAAACGTCATCTTAGGCAGCAGTGAGGGATTCACTGCATGGGTGTCAAACACAAACACAAAGGTATAGCCGTCAGGCGCCGCCTTGGCGACATAGCCCGTTCCGATAGAGCCTGACGCACCTGTACGATTTTCAACAATGAACTGCTGACCGAGCGCATCCGACAATTTGGCTGCAAATAACCTCGCCAAAGGATCCACGGAACCACCGGGTGGGAAGGGTGACACGAAAGTGACAGGCTTGGTGGGCCATTGCTGCGCCAACGTGATGCCCGGCGCTGCGACGCACAATAAAGCAAGGGCCAAAGCCACCTGCTTGAAGTGTTTCTGAATCATATTCAAACCTCCACGATGTATCTGAGTGCTTAAGCACAATAGAGTGGTAAGTTTATACCCAGATAAGTAAAACTCAGAAATATTTCCTTAGGAGATAACCATGAAATTCGACAAGACAGCCCTTTTTAGTGCGCTTACCCTCTGCGCGAGCGTGGTCTGCGCGCAACCAGCGCCGACGCCATTGCCTCTGGCTGCACCTGAGTCTCAAGGTTTCTCTGCAGAGGGCGTTAAACGTATTCACGCTTTTTTTGCCGAAGAGGTTGCCAATAACCGTATGCCTGGAGCGGTTTTAGCGGTGACCAAAAATGGCAAATTGGTTATTTACGAAGCCTACGGCTATCGCAACAAGGCCACGAATACACCAATGACAACCGACACCATCTTCCAATTGGCATCGATGACCAAGGTGATGACTGCCGTCAGTGCGATGACGTTTTACGAAGAAGGCAAACTGCCCTTGACAATGCCCATTTCAAATTGGTTTCCTCAATTCAAGGAACAAAAACTAGGAAAGCTCGGTGCCGACGGAACATTTTCAACGATGGCAAATAAGACGCCCATCAGCGTCCAAGATTTAATGCGTCACACAAGTGGACTGACTTACGGTGGACGAGGTGCAACCCCGATACATAAAGAATATCCGGCCGGCTCTGTCGTTTCTGCCGTGCAATACGATGGCAAAGCCTTGCTCGATAAGCTCGCCGCCGCTCCACTCCTGTATGAGCCTGGCACAACTTGGGACTACGGTTTTGGGCTTGACGTGCTTGGACTGCTCCAAGAAAAAATGGCTAACAAGCGCCTGGAAGAAATCATGCGTGAGCGTATCTGGAGCAAAGTGGGCATGAAGGACACGGGCTTTTCGATGTCAGCTAAAGACGCGTCACGCTTTGCCCACCCCCTTGCAGTCGACCCGTTAACCAACAAACCACAATCCATACAATTACTGACGACCCCCATCAAGTACGACTGCGGTGGTGGTTGCGCGTACGGCACTGCCGGGGACTACATTCGTTTCGGTCAGATGCTGCTTAACGGTGGTTCGATTGATGGCAAGCGTGTGCTGGGTCCGCAAACTGTCGCACTGATGACCGCTGATCACCTCGGCACTCAAATCAAGAATCGCGTAGCCGTCACCGAGGCGTCCCGCGCAGAATACGGTTTTGGCTTGAGTGTCGCTGTCCGTAAGTACCGCGGCGTTTCCGCCATCAATGGAAACGTCGGCGATTACACCTGGAACGGTGCCTATGGCACGATGTATTTCGCAGATCCAAAAGAAAATATGGTTGTTGTCATGATGGCGGCCACTCCTGGGGATTTGCGTAAGCAGTACCGCGAACGCGTCAACGCCTTGATTTACGCCGCGTTGGAAAAATAGTACATAAAAACAATTACTTAAGACAAAGTCGGTCGATATGCAATAAACTGTGCAATTATTTTTTTTCACATTTATCGCTGTCGTACCGACATCTATCCCATGCACACAACAACAATTCGATTCGCTGGCCTTTCTAAATTTGTCTGCGCAGCTGCATTGATAACAAGTTTTCAGGTTAGCGGCCAAACGCAAAGCACTGCAACGACACCGGCAACCAGCGGTCTCTTGACAGCCGCACAATACGACGATGTCGCGACGCTGCTCATCGGAAAAACACCAGCAAGTGGCTTGCCCGCCTCTGTTAGCCAAAGCCAAAAATGGGCCACGTACACGCAGACCGTTGAAACGAACTGGGCGGAGTACACAGAAAAAATTGGCACCCCGATGGTGGAGTGGGCAAAAACCGAAGTTCCCGCGGTGAGTGAAACCGTGTTCTACCCTTTTTCGGGGCCGGACTTCACGACAGCCTACCGCATCTACCCGAATGCAAAGCGATACATCATGATCGCCATGCAAAATGCAGAAAGACCGCTCAACCTCGGCTCGACCAATACGCAATTGACGGATCAAGCGCTGGATATTCTTATTTCGGCGTGGCAACTTTATGGAACCCACGGCTTCTTCGTTACCGAGTATCTTGAGCGGTACTACTATGCAACCCAAGGACGCGTAGGCTCTAGTACATTCATTACAATTTTCATGAAGTTGCAAGGGTTTGAACTTGATCGGATCGTTCCTATCAAGGTGAACTCAGAAGGCGATGTCGAGGAGATTCCCGCTGAAACACGGAATTGGCCCTCTGTTCGAATTTACGCAACAAAAGCGGGCAAGCCCATCGTGGTGGACTACCTGAAGATGGATTTATCCAACCCTGGGTTGCAAGCCTCGCCAGAGAATTTGAAGTTCGTTCAATTAGCGTCTGCGAATCCCACGCTATTTAAAGCGGCCTCACACCTTCCGCAAAATGCGAATTTCAATATGATTGCCAGAGAAATTTTGACGAAGGCACCGCTCGTCGTACAGGATGAAACCGCCCTGAACTACTCGGCGCTGATTAAGTCATTTGATGTAGCGCTGTACGGTAAGTTTGTGATTGCCCACCACGCCTTCCAAAGCTACCACACAGATTTAGCGCTTGCGTTTACTCAACGGTCTGACATCAAACCACTGAACTACCGCTTTGGCTATTACAAAGATGGAAACTACGTGGTGCTGATCGCGCGTCGTAAGTAACAAAAAAAATGATGGCTGGCTTGGGGGTGAGGTTAGGCTCACTCGACTAAAAAAAGTTACCTAGCCGGTTCATCCAAAAAACCGCCCGAGCGCAAGGTAACAACTAGCGTATCTCGCCATCCCCAATCCCCTTGCGGCTGAATGGGGGTGGTTTCATGAATGACTCGGGCGTCATCTAGCAACAGCAAAGACCAAGGCTCGCTCAAGGTAAACCGTTGTCCTACTGGGCTGCTCACATCAAAAACTCTTGTCTCACCGCCCTTGATATCGTGGCGACCAATCAAGAATACTGCCACCAAGTCGACACCATCACGGTGCGCGCCCTCTGGGGTGGGCCGACCAATGCCATCGGTCGTATCGATGCGAAACGGATGGGCTTCGACATACCACTTCTGCTCACCTCGCAAACCCGAGGCGACTCGCCCTAAAAAGGAGAGCAAGTGTGACCAGGCCATCGTCTGAGTCATGGCTACCTCGAGCGGCTCAAACCATCGAAGCATCCCACCATGAAGCGCATTGTAAGAAAGCGGCTGCCAATGCGCACGGTTCGCGTGCTGTGTAACATTGTCACCGAGCACTATAAAGCTGCCATGGCGACGACGACGGTATCGACCGCCATCTTTCAAATACTGATCGGGAGGTAGATCGTTCCAGAAGCTGTTCAGGCGTTCTAACGCAGAGAGCTCCACGCCACACAAGCCGCTCACGGCGCGAGGGTCAAGAACAGCAAAGCCCTGCTCTTTTAACTTGAGGTGCAAGTCGGCGGCTGCTGTCAGTGGTGGTGCGAGCTGCGATGAAGTCATCTGTTTCCTAAACGTGCGGCGTGCCGGTATTCGTGCACCATCGACGCCGGCTTCAGGGCGATGTGTTTGGTGTGTCGACCCGAGACACGTTCACGCCAAAGTCGAAAAGACGAGCGCTTAAGCTCGCGACGCATCAACTTTATCACCTCGGCCTCATTTAGGCCGAACTGGGTCGCAATCGCCTCAAAAGGCGTGCGATCTTCCCACGCCATCTCGATAACTCTGGAAATGTGGCTCGATGTATTCAAAATGTGGGGCTTCTCGCTCAATTCGTACCTCGCTTTGCCATTCAGGTATTTTCTCGGCCAACAAGTCGGCAAAGCGTTGTGATTTAAAGAATACGATACGCTCGTGCTCGTATTGCTGCTCGAGCCAACCTGTAAAATCCTCTCTTGAGCCACTATGCCGAAGCGGCGCGGGAGCGACATAGAACACAGACACGACATCCCAGACCGAGAGCCGTGCAGGGGCACCAGCGAAAGAGTGACCACCCAGCGGTCCGCGGCGAGAAGCGACTAGACCATGCGTACGAAGCACTTTGAGTAAATTCTCGACGTAGGAAACCGACAAGCTGAGCCGCCTCGCAAGCTCCTGCGTCGTTAAGGTCGAGGCTTTTGGTAGCTTAGCCAAAGAAACAACCAAATTTAATGCGTGTTTTGCTTCGTTTGCGCTCATGGCATCACTCTTTTTGAGTAGGATAAAACAGTTATGAGACTGAATTATCTA
>JBILJY010000173.1:0-5529 GCA_044376975.1 Burkholderiaceae bacterium
TCACTGTTTCATTCACACCATCGATACCGATAAAGGAGGATACGCCACTGACATCGGGATCTTGTAGGATTACCTTAACCGCAGACTGCTGTCGTTCAGCCATCGCAGAAAACGCCAAGTTCTGCGGAGCTTGGGTGACGATCTGTATTAAACCCGTATCCTGCACTGGGAAAAAACCTTTGGGAATCGCGACATAAAGCAAGGCAGTCAGTACGAAGGTGCCGAGTGCAACGACTAACGTTAATCCTTGTCGTGCCAAGACCCAGCGCAACGCCACACCATAGGTTGCGATCAATCCATCGATTTTTTGCTGAACAAATCGAGCAAGCCAGCCTGCGCGGTCATGATCACCGGCGCGCAACAGACGCGCGCACATCATCGGCGTCAACGTTAGCGATATAAGCAAAGAAAGCAATATTGCGACAGCGAGGGTGACAGCAAACTCTCGAAACAACCGTCCCACCACCTCGGTCATGAAAAGCAAGGGGATCAGTACCGCAATTAACGATAACGTGAGCGACACCAAGGTAAAACCAATTTGTGCAGCACCTTTAAGTGCTGCCTGCATCGGCGTATCACCGCGCTCTAAATAGCGTGCGATATTTTCTATCATGACAATCGCATCATCAACCACAAAGCCCGTCGCGATCGTCAAGGCCATCAAGGTCAGATTGTTAATACTGAAACCCGCCAAATACATAATGCCAAATGTACCCACTAATGAAAGAGGCACCACAACGCTGGGGATCAAGGTTGCTGTCAGTGTGCGCAAGAACACAAATGTCACCAGCACCACTAGGCCAATAGCAATGAACATCTCTATTTGCACATCTCGAACCGATGCGCGAATGGTCTGCGTGCGATCGGACATCACGGTGACATCTAAATTCGCAGGTAGGGCGATCCGTAACTGAGGAAGTAAGGCATGAATGCGATTGACCACATCGATGACATTGGCACCCGGCTGTCGCTGCACGTTAAGAAGAATCGCAGGTTGTGTATCTGCCCAGGCTGCGAGTCGTGAATCCTCGGCCTCCATCAAAACAGACGCAACATCCGACACACGCAACGGTGCATCGTTGCGGTAAGTCACCACCAAATCCATGTAGTCGCTAGGATTCTTTAATTGGTCATTGGCATTTATCGTGGTCGAGCGAGCCGGGCCATCCAAGGTCCCTTTGGGTTGGTTAACGTTCGCCCCCACCACCGCAGTACGCACGTCTGCCAACGTCAACCCATATGCTGCAAGTGACTGTGGATTTGCTTGGATGCGCATCGCCGGTCGCTGCCCTCCCGCCACACTCACTAAGCCAACGCCAGCAACTTGTGATATTTTCTGCGCCATCCGCGTATCAACTAAGTCACGAATTTGTGGCAACGGAACGGTGGGTGAAGTAATCGCCAACGTAATCACTGGCGCGTCTGCTGGATTAACTTTGTTATAGATAGGCGGTACAGGCAAGTCTCGAGGCAACAAATTACTTGCTGCATTAATGGCCGCCTGCACTTGCTGCTCGGCCACATCCAGACGCAGGGAGAGCGCGAATTGCAAGGTAATGATCGATGCCCCGGCCGAGCTACTGGAAGTCATCTGGCGCAGTCCGGGCATTTGCCCGAACTGACGCTCGAGCGGCGAAGTCACTAAGGCCGCCATCACCTCTGGGCTTGCCCCAGGGTAAAACGTTGTCGCCTGGATAGTTGGATAATCCACCTCAGGTAAGGACGATACTGGGAGCCATCGATACGCGATCAAGCCCGAGAGCAATAAGGCGATCATCGCCAATGTCGTGGCAACGGGTCGTAGGATAAATGGACGCGAAAGGTTCACGGCCGCGCGGAGCCCGATGCGCCGGCAGGGCGTCGAGCCGCATTATTGGGTTCACCAGAAGCGCCCGGCGCTCCTATCACGCGAACTTTGGCACCGGCGCGCAACCGGTCGGTCCCCTCAAGCACCACACGGTCGCCTACTTTGATCCCGTCCAGGATGACGACTCGTTCACCACTACGATCGCCGATCTTGACGGGTTTAACCGAAGCGAGGCCATCAGACTCTACAACATATACAAACGCGCCACGATTGCCTTGCTGTACTGCCGCTGCGGGAATAGTGAGCGCATCTGGCAAGGTGCGCACCTTCATTCGAATATTGACGAACTGGTTCGGAAACAACGCGTCTGTTTGATTAGCAAACTCAGCCTTGAGCTTGACGGTTCCTGTCGATATATCAATTTGATTGTCGATCGACGACAGCTTGCCCTCTGCCAGACGATTCAAGTCGGCGCGATCATACGCATCGACTGCAAGCGTTTGCCCCAAAAGCATCGGCGCACGCACTGCAGGCAAATCATTTTCAGGCAGTGTGAACATGACGGCAATAGGCTGTGTTTGCGTAATGACGACAACACCGGCGGGATCGTTTGCATTCAGTAGATTGCCCGCATCGACCCGACGTAAACCTAGCCGACCCGCGATGGGCGCTGTGATGGTGGTGTAGCTCAGTTGCAAGCGTGCATTGTCTACTGTTGCCTGATCACTTTTAATCAACCCTTCAAACTTTCGTACAAGCGCCGCCTGCGTATCGAGCAACTGGGGGGCGATTGAATCCTGCTTGCGCAAGGTCTGATAGCGTTGCAAGTCGCGCTTTGCGTTTTCGTATTGCGCTTGGTTTTGCTGCTGGGCACCCAGCGCTTGGTCCAACGCCACCTCGAACGGTCGGGGATCGATGCGAGCCAACACATCTCCAGCCTTCACGCTGTCGCCCTCTTTAAACAAGACCTCGATCAGTTCGCCTTGAACGCGGCTGCGCACGGTGACTGTATTGAACGCAGTCACCGTGCCTAGGCCACGCAAGTAAATATCAAGACTTTCAGAAATGGCAGCCTGCACGCGCACAGGCACCATGGGGGTCATCCCACCTGGCGGTCCCTTTGGTGCTGCGGGCTTACCGGCGTCACTTTGCCACCAATACACTCCGCCTACCAACACCGCCAACACTAAAACAATCCAAACCCAAGGCACCCGTCGGGTATACCGTGAAGGCAAATGCTCAGACATAGGGATTCCAACCGGCCCTTAAAGGGCGCAAAGAGTCATTTTGAAGTTGACGTCATGCGTCACCGCATGGGGTCGATGCTCGCCATCCTGCGCGGAATAGCGAATCCAGACCATGTATTTGTTAGCGCTGATTTCAGGAAACACGCCAAGGGATTCTTCAACCCATACCCGCAAAAGCTGGTAGGTTTTACCTGCTAGCATTTGTTGAAAGGCTCCTTTAGGCGCAACAGCGTCAGTTGCCTGACCAGTTTCGCGCAATAGTCGCATGACCATCGAAATACCGGCATGCAAGGGCATGAGCGTTGACATCCAGCGCGCAAGGTCACTGCACCGTTCAGCCTCTGTGCGGTACTGCCAGGCATGAAAAGACGGCATATCCACTTGCGTTCCACCACCAGGCAAAGCGAGTTTGCCACGCAAACTGCTTAACCACTCGTTCGCGCGCAGTTCTTGCCCGGTTTTGCCCACTGCATTCAAATTACCTGCGACTTTCTCGAGCTCAACAAGCATCGCCGCTAAGGTTTTTTCATCGACGCTCGGATGATCTTTAAGCGAGGCAAGAACATTGCGCTGGCGCTCCAAATCCTGCAAGACACTGCCTTTCACATCCGTGCGCTCAGTCGCATCAAGCAGATCAAATAGGGCCGCCAAGGCAACCTGATGGTGTCGTGCGTCACCTGGCTTGGCGAAAAATATCATCCGATCAAGCAAGGCCTCCAGACGCATCAGCGCACGGATTCGCTCGTTAAAAGGATATTCAAAAAGAATCACAGATATTTGTCGCAAAAGGCGGATGATGCACCAAAAATGCGCGCATTTATCCAGATACTGATAGGTTACACCACCCCTCGTGTAGGACCAACACTTGTTTGTCGAGTTCCGCCAAGCTGGTATTTGCCGAATTGACAATTATATCGTCCGCAGCGGCCAACCTTTCTGCTCTCGTTGCCTGCGCAGCCATGATGCGACGTATCGTATCCGCAGGGATCCCAGAGCGCGCCTGAACACGCTCAATTTGAGTTTTCTCTTCGCAATCCACAACGCAAAGCCGGTCTATCCGATCTCGCCAACGACCGGACTCCACCAATAAGGGGACGACAAAAACAACGTAAATTCCAGTCGCCGCCTTTGCTTGGACAAAGACTTCCTGAGCAATTAAAGGGTGCAGAATCTCTTCTAGCGTAGAACGCATTGCAGGCGCCGAAAATACCAACTCACGCATGCGGGCACGATCAAGCGCACCGTCTGGCTTGATCAGCTCAGGCCCAAAAGCCTCGCGTATGGGTGTAATCGCAAGGCCCTCGGGCGCTGTCAACGTGTGTGCGATCAGATCCGTATCGATCACGCTGGCACCCCACCCTGCCAATAAGTTGGCTACGTAGGTCTTACCAGAGCCAATCCCTCCGGTCAGACCAAGCTTAAACATGCCACCATTCCTTGTTACTCCGTTAATGTGAGACCCAATAACATCACCAGAATACCGCCAAGCGCCAACCCGGGGCCAAACGGTCTGGGCTCTCGAAAGTGCTGCCGCCCACGTAAGTGATCAAACATTGCAGCAATACAAAGCCAAATTGATGCCACTAACCACACGCCCAGTAGAGACCACGACCCGAGCCACGCACCGATCGCGGCAGACAGTTTAAAGTCCCCACAACCCATGGCCTCACGGCCTGTGAGAAATCGAAATATCGCGACAAGCAACCACATCACAATATAGCCCGCGACCGCCCCCGATACCGAGTGCTCGAGCGATACCCAGCCCCCATTCAAGCTAAAGAGCAACCCCAGCCAGAGCATTCCTAACGTTAAGCGGTCAGGGAGCATCCCAGTTTGGGCATCGATACGAGCCTGCATCACCAGCAATGCACAAAAGACTGAGCGCGACCAAAGTAGCTCGGGACTACTAGGACTTGCCCAGGGCACCGAGGCTGTGATTACTGCCCCACACAGGGCGCAAGAGGCCAGCAGACTAGCGTCCAACCACCGGGTATGCACATCATGCGTAACGGGCAGTGTGTCCGAGGACTCCATCAACCCCCAGGAGAACCAGTAGTGCCTAAAAATATGACGTACCGTCGCGACCAGCAGGAACCCCGCAAACAGGCCTGCGACCCCACCCGCGGCAAACAAGCCCCAAATATCCTTAAACATAGGAACTCCCTACAGATTCATCTGCAGGGTTTCGGGCAAATGCGTAGAATGCAGGCATCAATTCAGTTATGCACTCGACTCAGGAAGTAAATTATGTTCGGACAAGACAAGCTCAACCAGATCCACGTTAGCCAACTACGCGGCGCAGCCATTTTGGTCAGCACATTGCTTCTGTCGGCTTGTGCACAAATGCAGCAACCGGGTTACTACAACCTGCCAGCAGCCAGTTCCGCAACCGATGCGCTAGCGCAAGCTGAAGGCGCCTACGCGACGCAGGCAGTGCGTGCACCGAGTCAAATCCAGTTCGGCTTGAATCCATCT
>JBILJY010000174.1:0-5504 GCA_044376975.1 Burkholderiaceae bacterium
TTAAAGGCGCGGGTTATACCGATTCGGCACTCGAGCGCCCGGTCATTGGTATCACCAACACCGGAAGCTCCTATAACCCCTGTCACGGCAATGCCCCCCAGCTGATCGAAGCCGTCAAGCGCGGCGTTATGCTGGCCGGCGGCTTACCGATGGACTTCCCGACGATTTCAATCCACGAAAGTTTTTCGCAGCCTACCAGCATGTTCCTGCGTAACTTAATGTCGATGGATACGGAGGAACTACTACGCGCCCAGCCCATGGATGCCGTTGTGTTGATTGGTGGTTGCGACAAGACGGTGCCAGCCCAGCTGATGGGTGCGGCCTCAGCAGGGTTACCTGCTGTGCAGTTGATTACGGGTTCAATGTTGACGGGCTCGTATCGCAGTGAGCGTGTTGGTGCCTGTACCGACTGTCGTCGCTATTGGGGCAAGTTCCGTGCCGAAGAGATCGGCGCTGAAGAAATCGCCGAGGTCAACAGCCAGCTCGTGGCAAGTGTGGGCACCTGTTCGGTCATGGGTACCGCAAGCACCATGGCCTGTATCGCTGAGGCGCTTGGTATGACAGTCCCTGGTGGCGCATCACCTCCAGCGGTCACCGCAGATCGTATTCGCGTGGCCGAGCAAAGCGGCACAATCGCGGTCGAAATCGCGCGTAAGCGTTTAACCATCGACAAAGTGCTCACCGAGAAGGCCTTTGAAAACGCGATGCGCGTTTTGTTGGCAATTGGCGGTTCAACGAACGCGATCGTGCACTTAACTGCGATTGCAGGCCGTATGGGCTTTGAGATGGATCTCAAAGCACTTGATCGCATGGGCCGGGAAACCCCCGTGCTGCTTGATTTGAAGCCCTCGGGTCAGCACTACATGGAAGACTTCCACCACGCGGGCGGCATGGCTACGTTGCTGCGTGAACTCAAGCCTTTGTTGCACCTCGATGCGTTGACAGTCACTGGCCGCACGCTCGGCGAAGAGATTGAGGCAGCGGGTCCTGGTTTTAAACAAGACGTGGTCAGGACAGCCAAGAACCCCATCTATCCGCAAGGTGGTATCGCTGTTTTGCAAGGCAACCTTGCCCCGGGCGGCGCAATTATTAAGCAGTCCGCTGCGAATCCTAAGTTGATGGAGCATGAGGGCCGCGCAGTTGTCTTTGAGAACCTTGAGGACATGGCAAACCGAATCGACACGCCGGACTTGGATGTCACGGCTGACGACATTCTGGTACTTAAGCACATCGGCCCCAAAGGCGCCACGATGCCCGAGGCAGGTTATATGCCGATTCCAAAGAAGTTGGCGATAGCAGGCGTTAAGGACATCGTCCGCATTTCAGACGGACGCATGAGTGGCACCGCCTTCGGTACCATCGTGTTACATGTGACACCTGAATCGGCTGTTGGTGGGCCCTTGGCCTATGTGCAAAGCGGTGATCGGATTCGCTTGAGCGTTGAAAAGCGCGAGCTTTCTTTGTTGGTCAGTGATGAAGAGCTCGCTCGACGACGCGCCGCCAAGCCCGTCGTTGTGCCTACCGCTACCCGAGGCTATCGCAAACTCTTTTTGCAGAGCGTGACACAGGCCGACCAAGGCGTGGATTTCGATTTCTTGATGCCTCCGATGACCACCAAGATCCCGAAGGCTTAAGTCCGCACCGAATGTGCACATAGCATGATGCATGATTCATGTTAAAATATCATCTTTAAATGATATCTGTAAGAGATGATAAGTGCGAGAGACGATAAGTGCGGGATCGTAGTAGCAAGCCACCGCCCAAGCATTGGAAGGTTGAGTTTCAGGATGAGTTTGACGCCGAGTTCGATGCGCTAGATCAGGATGTTCAAAATGAGCTGCTTGCGTGCGCACTCGCTGTTGAACGCCTTGGTCCAGCGGCCGATCGTCCACATGTCGCTCTATTGAATAACGCTAAACATCCCAATATGAAGGAGCTTCGGTTTACGGCAAACAGCGGAACTGAGGTGTGGCGTGCGGCATTTGCGTTTGATCCGAGACGAACGGCGATTGTGTTGGTAGCCGCCGCCAAGCAGGGAAAGAATCAGCAAAAATTTTATAAAGCGTTATTAGCAATCGCTAACAGACGATTTGATTCGCACTTGAAACAGCTCGCCAGAAACAAATAAAAAAATACAGTAGGAGTACATGATGGGTCGAACGTTAAAAGAGGTCATGAAAACACTTCCCGCAAGCCGGCGGGCGAAGGTCGAAAGCCTCGCTCAAAAGAAAGTCGAGGAAATGCTGACCCACGCTAAAACCTTGAAAGATTTCCGTAAGGCTGTCGGCAAAACACAAGTACAAGTAGCGGAGTCGTTGGGTATTAAGCAGCACGCCGTATCGCAGCTTGAACAGCGGTCAGATACTTATGTATCGACTCTACAGAAGTTTTTAGAGACGCTAGGGATGAGACTCGAGCTCTCAGTTGTAACAGCTCAGGGGATCAAGATAGAGCTGCCAAGCTTTCATCCTTGGGTGCAAGAGCCGATACCGGTACCTGCAAAGAAAAAAGCCGCGGCGTCAGGTACGGGAGCGGCACCTCAAAAAGCGAAGCGCGCAACGCTAGAGCGGCGCGCCTAGTCGGTAGCCCTACTCCGACACTTCAATCACCGCATCCACCGCATAAGCGCCTTGCCCTTCGGGCATGGCGAGCACGGGATTGAGGTCGATGGATTGCAGGCGTGGGCCTGCGGCGACTGCAAAGGCAGATAAGCGCGACAGCATCTCAGCTAGCGCTTTGATATCCGCCTTCGGTCGGCCGCGCGCGCCCTGTAGCAACGGCGCGCCTTTAATCGACAGAATCATTTGTTCCGCCACATCAGGTCCGAAAGGGCAGCGATGTAACACCACGTCTTGCAGAATCTCGACAAAGATCCCACCGAGCCCAAACATCGCGACAGGGCCGAACACCGGGTCCTGGTGAATGCCCAAAATGCATTCGACACCACCTTTGAGTTGCTTGGCGACAAGCACGCCGTCGAGACGTGCTTGAGGCGCCGCCGTTTTTCCTCGCTGCATCAATAAATCAAAGCCAGCACGCACGCCATCTGGGTCGGCGATATCGAGCAATACACCACCGATTTCTGACTTGTGCAAAATATCGGGCGAGACGATTTTCATTACGACCGGAAAGCCGATTTTCTCTGCGGCACGCACTGCCGCATCGATCGTGGTGCAAACCTCTTCTGGTGCAGAAGCAATCCCTGCAGAGGCGAGTAATTGCTTTGCCGCGGCTTCACTTGGATTGCTAGCGGGCAGTTGCACGGGTCCAACGATCGGTGCAGGTAGCCCAGCAGGCTTGGCAAACGCGCGACCAAACTGTCCCATCGCTTCAATTGCGACCACGGCGCGTGAGGGGTCCTCAAACACGGCGAAGCCATCTTCCTCGTATTGTCTGATTAAGTCCCGTGAGGCCATCAGCGACAGTGCAAAAATACAATCAGGATGTTTATTGCGCGCGATCTTTAGTTGCTCACGCAGGCGCGGCGCAATGCTGGCCACACCGCCGGTGTAGGTAAAGAAACCGAGGATCGAGGTGTACTTACCTTCTGCGATCAGCGCGTCGGTAAAGGTACTAATGAGTGACATCTCGTTCAGATATTGCGCGGTCACATCGACGGGGTTGCGTGGTGCGGCAAACGGCAATAGCTTGAGTAGACGCTCTTGTGAGGCCTGCGGCATCTCGGGCATAGGCAGCCCTACCGCATCGGCCGCGTCCGAGATGATTACACCGGCGCCGCCGCTCACGGTAATCACACCAAGTGTGTTGTTCGCTGGGTAGACACCGCGTGTTGCCAAGCGTGCGATATCCAGCATTTGTTCGGTGGTCTGTACGCGCACCACACCAAGTTCTTTCAGCACCGCATCGGTAACGCGGTCGTCACCCGCGATCGAGGCCGTATGTGACTGTGCCGCGGCGCTACCCACCGCACTGCGCCCTACCTTCATCATCAGCACGGGCTTGCGTGCGCGGCGTGCAGCCTCAAGACCCGCCACCAGGCCTGCGGCTTCTTTGATGCCTTCTGAATACAACATAATCACTTTCGTATCTGGGTCATCCACTACCATTTGCAACATATCGCCAACCGTGAGGTCTGCTTCGTTGCCGGTCAGAATCACCGCAGACAGACCGATATCGTTGGCAGTAGCCACCGCCATCAAGTGTGCGCCATAAGCCCCCGACTGACTGATAATCGCAACACCACCTGCTTTCGGAAACGCTAATTCACAGCCTGTCGCAAACGTACCGTAAAAATGTTTGCAAGGATTAATCAGTCCAAGCGAATTCGGTCCGATCAGTCGCATACCGTGTGCATGTGCCGCCTCGACAAGCTTGGCTTGGGCGGCCGCTCCCTCTGGTCCGATCTCGGCAAAGCCTGAGGTGAACAAAATCGCAGCAGCGCAGCCGCGTTCGGCGAGCGCGGTCACAGACTCAAGCGCCGCACTAGCCGGCACAATGACAATCGCGACATCAGGTGTTTCGGGTAGAGCTGCGACGCTGGGGTAGGCAGTGAGTCCTTGAACCGTCGCACGGTTTGGGTTGACCGGAAAAATCTTGCCGGCGTAGCCCTGGCTGCGCATATACGAGATCGGCCTCCCCCCGATACGGGATGGATCATCCGAGGCGCCAATGACCGCTACCGAATTAGGGTTAAGTAATTTAGCGATGCGGGACCGGTCGTTCGGGCGTGCGCGCGTGGTAGAAGTGGTTGAGGCGGCTGCGGTGCGTTTAGCGGTGCTCATAATTTGCTTGTCTGCTGATAGGTAATGGTTGTTTTTCCAATATTACAGCTACACTGAAACATCTCGCTTTAGCCTATCCCTAGAGACCTACCATGAATAAACCCAGCCCAGAATTCGATAGCCTGTTGCCACCGCTGACACTGAATCGTCGCGGCTTTTTGGCGACTTCGCTCATGAGCGGTTTCACGCTCGCAGCAGGTCCTGTTATGGCGCAGACCGTCATCACCACTGACACGAATGGCCTGACTGCCGGCGAAGTCAAAATCCCCGTGGCAGATGGCACCATCCCCGCCTACCGCGCAGCGCCTGCTGGCAAAACAAATCTCGGCACGATTCTGGTTGTACAAGAAATCTTCGGTGTGCATGAGCACATCAAAGATGTTTGCCGACGTTTCGCAAAACTGGGCTACCTCGCGATTGCACCGGAGATGTACGCGCGCCAGGGGGACCCCTCCAAGTTCACCGAGAACGCTAAGATTTTTTCCGAGATCGTCAGTAAAGTGCCTGATGCACAAGTGATGAGCGATCTGGATGCAACCGCTAAGTGGGCCGCTGCAAACGGTGGCGATCCCAAGCGCCTCGCGATCACCGGCTTTTGCTGGGGTGGCCGCATCGTGTGGCTGTACTCCGCACATAATCCAAACCTGAAAGCAGGCGTGGCTTGGTACGGTCGCTTAGTGGGCGATAAAGATGCGTTGCGCACTTCGCAACCTGTGGATATCGCCGGTCAGATGAAAGCCCCCGTGCTTGGTTTGTATGGTG
>JBILJY010000025.1:0-19303 GCA_044376975.1 Burkholderiaceae bacterium
GCGACGGCTTGACGGCAGCCGCCTTGACGCCTGAGGAATTTGGCGCGTTGCTCAAGAGCGAAATCGCGCGCTGGGGTGCTGTGGCCAAGACCCGTGGACTTTCGATTAAATAACGTGAATTAAGCGTCTTGGTTTCGTCATCATGCTGTTTTTTGTAGAGGTAGCATGATGGCGATTTCCAGACCTCCGGCTTCAGAGACGTGAGCCGATAGGAATCCTTGGTACAAGTCGATAATGCTCTTGCATAGAGCCAGATCTTCTTCCGGGCATTGATAGTGAGGATGATGTAGGCGCAACGAGACCGCAACCAAGGTCCGCTCGCAATGGATTGTGACTTCGTCCTTTTCTTGAGCGCTTTTAAGTGCAGCCTGCATGAGTGTGTGCAGCACTAGCTTTAGACGCTTGGCATTTGCATGCACCATCGATGTGCCACAGCGCTGTATGGCGACTTGCGCGCCACGCTCATTGAACTGTGGATAAAAAAACCATAAAGTCTCTGCTAGCAATTCAGGGAAATCGACACTATCAGTAGGTGGCATCGGTGATTCTGTATTGTCTAGCGCGATGTTTTTTAGATCGGCGCTTAGCTGCTCTAGGTAAGACAGGTCAGAATAAAGACGGTCAAGCAGGGCTTGCCTAGCAGGATCGACTTCCGAGTCGTTTTTGATGACAAGCTGATCAATACTGGCTCGAAGACTAGTTGTTGTTCGTTCGAGCTCCCTGGCTGAATAGCTCGTCAACTGCTGTTTTATCTTAATCGTCGTCGCTTGCTCGGAGCGATCGTCTTGCATCGTCCGGAGGGCTGAAAGGGACGGTTGGTTAATTCGATTGATCAAGACGGCGAGAATTGCGATCAACCCAAACGTGATCGCGGCGCCTAAACGAATAGGTCGTTGATTTTCTGGTTCGAAGGCCCAATCTAGCGAAAGGGAATCGTATCTTTCAATTTGTACGATTAAGCCAAGTGTGCCAACTAGAGTCAGACAAACTAGGATTGTGACGAACAGGATTTTTTGATTGACTGGAATTTTCAAAGTGAGATGACGATAACGCAAGGTTGTACCGCCCGAGAGAATGTAGCGCCCACTTCACCGCACGTCAATCGGAAGGTACAGCACGACGACCTTTGGGCGGTCACTGCCAGGGGGCGCAGGATGGAGGTATTCCCTGGAGCCGAGCGGACAGAGGAGAGAACCTGCGGTAAGCTAAGCGTGTATCTGACCGGTCGATCCGGTCCACCCCCTTCGTGAAGCAACGCTTATATGTCGACTACCCCAAGAGGTGCAGCCGGATTGGCTGCGCTAGAAGTACGTTTAAAAGAGGATTTGGCTTGGCTTGAATTACCAGCTAAACGCTGGGTGGTTGAGCGCGTGCAGGATGGCCAGCGAGTCTTGGAAGTTGCGATCATCGGTGGTGGTATGGCGGGGATTGCTGCCGCAGCGGCACTTCGGATGGTGGGAGTCGAGGCTGTGATCTTTGATCGCTCGCCAGCGGGTTTTGAAGGCCCCTGGGTAACGACAGCGCGAATGGAGACCTTGCGATCCCCCAAGCAATTGACGGGCCCCGCCCTAGGCCTACCTGCGCTGACGTTTCGCGCTTGGTTTGAGGCGCAGTTCGGAGCGGCGCAGTGGGAGGTGTTAGACAAAATTCCTCGCACGCAATGGATGGATTACTTGCGTTGGTATCGTCGTGTGCTGTCACTTGATATTCGCAACGAGCACGATGTCCTTCGGGTGACTCCGCGTAATGATCAACTGATTGAGCTTGAAATCAACACACCGCAAGGCCACCAAGTTCTTCTGGCACGGCGATTAGTCATGGCTACAGGCAGAGATGGGCTGGGTGGTGCTTATGTGCCTGACATCGCTAAGACCTTACCTCGTCAATTTTGGGCGCACTCGTCCGACGTCATGGACTACGCTCGTTTAAGTGGCAAGCGCATCGCGGTGGTTGGGGCAGGTGCTTCCGCAATGGATAGCGCAGCGACGGCCCTTGAGGCTGGTGCAGCGAGTGTGGATATGTTGGTACGTCGTGACGATTTGCCGCGAATCAATAAAGGCAAAGGTGCAGGAAGTGCAGGAATGGTTCATGGCTTTGTTGGTCTTCCTGAACAATGGAAGTGGCGGATACGTCACTACTTAGGGACCCAGCAAGTACCGCCTCCCCGTGGCAGCACAATGCGGGTTTCAAAGTTTGAGAATGCGCGCTTTAACTTTGGCTGTGCGTTAGAGCGCTTTGAAGTCAGCGGCCAAGACTTTGTTGTGCACACGACAAAAGGTCCATTCGCCCTTGATTTCGTGATTTTTTCTACGGGATTCATGATTGATTGGTGGAAGCGTCCTGAGTACGCCGCGATCGCACCAAACGTATTGTCGTGGGGGGATCGCTTGAGCACGGCGTCCGAGCCCGGGGCACAAGAAATGATTGACTCGCCTGACCTGGGACCCGCCTTCGAGTTCAAGGAGAAAAATCCAGGGCAATGTCCAGGCTTGGACCGGATTCACTGCTTTTGCTACCCGGCTGCACTGACTCACGGAACGGTTTCTGGCGATATTCCTGCCATCAGTGACGGTGCTAAACGTCTTGCTCAGGGGATTGCAGCGCACTTCTATCGCGAGGATATTGACGAACACTATGCGCGCATGCAACGCTATGACGAACCTGAATTGCTCGGTGATGAGTGGACGCCCACGGTACCAAAGAATAATTAACACAAGGAACACTTATGGTTGATGCTAAAAATACGGATACGGTTGATCGTCTGGTCGGTCTGATTGAGGAAGATCAGACATATCAGGTGCGTCATCAGCGCGATAAGGTCGTTGCGGCGACGCAGGGCAGCGAGAATGGTCTGTTTGACCCGACCCTAGATGGCTTGACTGTCACTGAGCGACTTTATGTGGCACTCTTTGCCTGTGTGCTGACGCCCGCGCCAGAACTGACTAAAGAATATGCCGAGCGACTCATTCGTTTAGGTGCGGATACTGAAATTATTGATTTTGTTTCTGCTGGCGCGTTAGAGAATATTCAAAGCCCCAGACTGCACACGATTCTTAAATTCACGCATACCTTAATCACTGATCCAGTGAAGGCAGACCGCCAAGCATTACTGGCTTTGCCTCAGGCGGGTCTGTCGACTCCGGAAGTGGTGACCCTCGCGCAACTCATTGCTTTTGTATCTTATCAAGTGCGATTGGTTGCCGGACTGAAGGCGATGAAGGCCCTGGAGAAATCAGCATGAGCGCACCCATCGATATAAAAGGCTTCACGAATGACACGCTGGGCTGGAAGGCCTGGCTTGATGTGGTCTCGTTGGATACGGCAACACCTGAGCAGATGGCGGTGCTTGAAGAGAGTCACCCCAAAGCGAAGGTGTCAGACTACTACCTGTTTTTAGTGCATCAGCCAGAGATTCTGAAGCAGCGCTCTGTTGCGTTCAATGCGATTATGTATGCCCCGGGAGGGATGCCCCGTGCCGAGCGTGAGTTGGGTGCGACTGTTGTTTCGCGTATCAACGGCTGCGTATATTGTGCGTCTGTCCACGCGCAACGCTTCGAACAATTGGCCAAGACGCAGGATGCCATCATTGAAGTCTTCACCGAGCCGCAAGCTGCGGGCACAACGCCGCGTGAACGCGCCATCGTTGATTTTTCAATCGAGTTGACCGCAAACCCCGGTGAGGTGAATGCGCAGAGCATTCAGAAGCTGAAAGACGCTGGCTTGACTGAGCCTGAGATACTGGATCTCATTCATTCCGTCGCAATTTTCGCATGGGCGAATCGACTGATGTTGAATCTAGGTGAACCGATATTTCCTTCTAAAGAATCTTCCTAATTAGAGAGTTGATCATGCTTAAAACCTTACGTGTTATTACATCGCTTGCAACAATCTTCTGTGCTGCGACATCATTTGCCCAAACGAGCGATTGGCCTGTGGCGGGGAAGCCAATCCAGTTGACCGTTCCTTCTCCTGGGGGTGGCGGCACGGGTGACACGATTGCTCGCATGTTGGCCGAGCAACTTGCGATTAATTTAAAAACCAATATCGTGATCGATAACCGTCCAGGCGCCAACGGTAATATTGGTGCGGCAGCCGCAGCCAAATTTGCACCAGACGGCTATCGATTTTTATTTTCTTGGGCGGGGACGTTAGCGGTTAATGCGAACCTGTACGCAAAAATTGCTTATGACCCCCAGAAAGATTTTGATCCAATTGCTTTGATCTGCGACGTGCCGAACATTTTGGTACTCAATACAACGTTACCGCCCAAAGGCGTAAAAGAGTTCATCTCCTATGCCGAGGCTAATCCGGGCAAGCTGAATTTCGGCTCCACTGGAATCGGTAGTTCCATGCACTTGGCGGGTGAACTGTTTATGCGTGAGACGGGAACAAAGATGGTGCATGTTCCTTACAACGCACCGGGAACAGCCACCACCAACCTCATTGCCAATGAAATTCAACTCATGTTCCAGTTGATTCCTGGCATCGCCGGTCAGGTCAAGGCAGGCAAGGTAAGCGCGCTTGCGGTGATGTCCCCGACACGTTCGCCTGCTTTGCCTGATGTGCCCACGACTGCAGAACTAGGCTACCCAAAACTGATGTCTTCAACTTGGTTCGCACTCTTAGCACCGCGTGGTACGCCGCCCGAGATCATTGCACGGATGAACACCGAAGTTAATAGAATCTTGAAAGACCCTGCGTTCCAAAAAAAGCTAGCTGACATTGGTGCGACGCCACTTGGTGGGACGCCGAAGGATTTGTCGTCCCACCTTTCCTCGGAGCTTGATAAGTGGGCGATAGTGATTAAAGCGGCCGGTATTAAGCCACAATAAAGATCCACTTCAATAAAGTTATAAAAGGAGACAACGCATCATGACGGACGCAGCCGTAAGTGCATCACGCTACGACGTAATCGTAATTGGCGCTGGCTTTGCTGGAATGTACGCCTTGCACCGCTTGCGCCAATTGGGTTTGCGTGTTCGCGTACTCGAGGCTGGTGACGGTGTTGGGGGGACTTGGTATTGGAATCGATATCCGGGCGCCCGCTGTGATGTTGAAAGTCTTGAGTATTCCTACTCTTTTTCTGAAGATCTTCAGCAACAGTGGGAGTGGCCAGAGCGCTACGCAACCCAACCTGAAATTCTAAAGTACGCCAATCATGTTGCGGATCGTTTTGATTTGCGGCGTGATATTCAGTTCAATACGCGAGTCATTTCTGCTGTCTTTTTTCGCGCCTCAAATACTTGGAAAGTAACAACGAATAAGAAGGAGGTGCTTGAGGCTCAGTTTTGTATTATGGCTTCCGGAAATCTCTCGCTACCTCGAGTGCCTGATTTCAAAGGCTTGAATTCCTTCACAGGCAAGTGGTATCACACAGGACAATGGCCGCACGAAAAAGTTAACTTCACTGGTAAGCGCGTGGGGATTATTGGCACGGGTGCCTCAGGCATTCAGTCGATACCGATCATTGCTAAAGAAGCGAAACATCTTCACGTATTTCAGCGCTCTGCAAACTATTCCGTTCCAGCAATCAATCGTGTGTTGACTCCTGCGGAAGTAAAAGCGCATAAAGAAAAGTACTCGGCCTGGCGTAAAGAAGCCTTAAAGACTCCGTTCGGTATTGCCGGATTTCCTCCGCCTACGAAGCTGGCGCTGGAGGATACGTCTGAGGCGCGACTTGCAAGCTTTGAAAAGAAGTGGGGTACTGGCGGAAATATTAGCTTCCTCTATGCCTATAAGGATTTGCTCACCAATAAAGAGGCGAACGAAACTGTTTGTGAGTTTGTGCGAGATAAGATTCGCCTGATTGTGAAAGATCCCGCTGTCGCTGCTGATTTGATCCCGAATGATCATTACATTGGCACTAAACGCTTGCCGCTCGACACAGACTACTACGAGACCTATAACCGAGATAACGTCACGCTGGTCAACATTAAAAAGAATCCGATTGTTCAAATCACGGCGAACGGCATTCAGACCGTTAACCAAGAGTATTCGCTTGATGCGATCGTCTTTGCAACAGGATTCGATGCGATGACTGGCGCTCTATTGGATATTGATATACGCGTAGACGGAGAGGCGGACCTGCGCAGCAAGTGGGTAGATGGACCCAAGACATATCTGGGAATCATGACCGCGGGCTTTCCAAATATGATGATTATCACGGGGCCTGGCAGCCCTTCGGTTAAGACCAACATGATTGCGGCTATTGAGCAGCACGTTGATTGGATCACAGACCTCATGAAGCACGTGAAGAGTCATGGACTTAAGCGTATTGAAGCGGATCGTGATGCCGAAGAGAAGTGGGTGCAACATGTCAACGAGGTCGGTGATTCCACCCTGTATCCGTTAGCAAACTCTTGGTATGTTGGTGCAAACATTCCCGGCAAGCCACGCGTGTTTATGCCCTATGTAGCGGGACTTGATAAGTATCGGGTTATTTGTGATCAGGTCGCTGCAGATGGTTACCGCGGGCTTCAATTCGAACGCTAGGTCATTTGGCTGCTCGACGCGTGAACGGCGCCGATTAGGACCGGCCCGTTCGCAACATTAAAAGAACCCCGCTGGCGATAATCACCGACATTCCGATAAATGTGATGTAGTCGGGCGAATGGCCAAAAAATAGAATCCCCATCACACTTGCGAACAGTATCTGTATATAAGAGAACGGGGCAATTGTTGCGGCAGTCGTGCGCTGAAAAGCATTGGTCAGAAACAGGTGTCCGATAATCACAAGAATCGCTTGAATCATCAAAAGAAATGCTGTGCTCCAGGTGATAGGTTCCCAGAAAAAAGGTAAGCCGATCCCAAGAGCAAGCGAGGCAATCGTGCAGGTTAAAAAATTGCTTGCGACTGAAGAGTCTGTGGCGACTACTTTGCGTGTAAGCATTTGATAAATCGACACGAAGAATGCACTAGCAAGAGGCAAGAGAATCGCAGGGGTAAAGATGGCGCTGGTAGGGCGTGCGACGAGCGCAACCCCTATGAGGCCAAGAACAACAGAAAGCCACTGCCATCTGTTTGTCCGCTCTTTTAGAAAATAGTGGGACAGCACGACGATCATAATGGGTGACAAAAAGAGAACGGCCGTCGCTTCGCCGATTGGTACATATTTAAGTGCGGTTACAAATAGGATGGTCGAAACTAGGGCGCTAAGCCCTCTGAGGAGTTGCAACTTAGGTTGTTTTGTTTGAACAAGTGCTCGGCCATATTTCGGCCCATAGACCACAACGAAAATTGCGCTTTGCAGTGCATAGCGACTCCAGACAATGAGTAGGGCGGAATGGAGGGTGATAAGGTATTTTCCGATTCCGTCTTGCAAGGAAAAGAGAAATACGGCTCCGACTGTCAGAAGAATCGCCTGTCGGGTAGGGTGCATCAGTCTTGCCACGCTGCGCGCATGAGTTGAAAAATCATCGTACAAAGACTGTACGCCATAAAGTGGCAGATATCAAAAGGCCAAAGTCTGCTCCGAATCCCACGCCTCAGCGGTTGACGCCTTTAAAAACTGCTATACTGTCGCACTTTGCTGCGCCCGTAGCTCAGTTGGATAGAGTACTTGGCTACGAACCAAGGGGTCGTGGGTTCGAATCCTGCCGGGCGCGCCATACAAATCAAGGGCTTACAGAGCGATCTGTAAGCCCTTGTCCTTTTTTAACGGGATGTTTTTTAAGTCATCAGACTTGCAATGGTGTTGTAAGATAGTCTTGCTCACTATGTTGGATTTAGTCAATTTTTGGGGACTTCAATCGTATGTCTGATACTTCTAAGTATTCCGTCACTTATTTGCGGTTTTTGCATTTGGTGCAGGCAATCCGACAAATCCCATCTTTCCCCAACATGGATCCGGTGGAGGAGCGCTTGCTTACGATGCTTGGCGTTAAGTGGCATGATGCACAAAAAGTCAGTGTGCTTGAGGCGATGGGTCTGTCCACAGAGATTTCTGCAACTACTGCGCATCGGCGCTTAAAGACCTTACGCAAGAAAGGCATGATTGAGCTTGATGTCGATAAGTTGGACAGTCGAGTCAAGTATGTCGTGCCGACCGAGCTCGCACGTAAATATTTTGTCGCCTTAGGGCAAGCCATCGATAAGGCTGCTCAGCCTACCTGATCTCATGCCGCCCCCCTCGCAGGTCCATTCGGCTGGGTCGTCAAGACCCAGCGCCCGTCGCGTACAGACGCCCAAGTCGGCACCAGCACTATTAGGTGCGGGTGTCTTGGTCGTATTGTTATGGACGTTACTGTTTTATCTTAACGAGTGGTTGTTCTCCGATCTGTCGCTCAGCAAAGTCATCAATTGGATTTTTTTGCCGGCTGCGATTCGCATGCTGTCGGTCATGGTGCTTGGATGGGTTGGCGCCGTAGGTTTGTTTGTCGGCGCCTTGCTAACGAACGACATGATGATGCACGCTGGTTGGGCGGATGCAGTGGTAATTGCAGGGCTGTCAGCGCTTGGACCAGTTGCTGCGGTTAAGGCCTGTGGAACATGGCTTCAAATGAGCGAAGACCTATCTGGTCTGCGTCCTAGTCAACTGATGATTTTCTCCATTGCGGGCGCGGTCTTTAATGTCGTTCCGCACAATATTTATTTCTTTTTCTCTGGTCACACGCCCGATATTTTCTCGGGCATGATTCCAATGCTTGTTGGGGATTTGCTAGGCACGCTTGTGATTCTCTATTTTGCGAGCCTAGCACTCAAGCTCTTTACCGCTCGATCGTGATGTTACCGTCAGTAATCACTTTCTGCCACATTGCCGTTTCTTCCGTCATCTTCTTAGCAAACTCTTGCGGTGTACCGCCTGCTGCATCGAAGCCGAGCTTTGCAAACTGTGCCAACAATGCTGGATTCTGAATAGCTTTGTTCAGAGCTTGATTGAGTGTTGCCTGAATGGCGGGTGGCAGGCCAGCAGGTCCAAACACGCCAAACCAAGTCAATGACTCGTAGCCGGGTACGAACTGTGACAGTGTTGGAATATTAGGTGCTACGGAAGAGGGCGTTGGTGAAGTGACTGCCAAGGCGCGCACTTTACCATCGCGAATATGCGGCAGCGACACTGAAATCGAATCAAACATCAAATCTAGGCGGCCAGCCATTAAATCGGGCATCGCTAGAGCAGTGCCTTTATAGGGTACATGCGTCATTTTGGTGCCAGTCATCGCTAAGAACCGCTCTGTTGAGAGGTGCGGGATCCCGCCCGTTCCAGCTGAGCCGAAATTGAGTTTGCCAGGATTCTTTTTAATGTAATCAATCAGCTCTGGCATCGTGGTCGCAGGCGAAGACAGGGGCACCACGACAACCTGCGGTGATGCCGCAAGATACATGATGGGGGTGAAGTCCTTTGTGGGCGAGTATGGGATCTTGGGGTTTAAGATCGGCCCGATCGTATGTGTACTTGAGGTAGAAAGCAGAATCGTGTAGCCATCAGGCGCTGAGCGCGCTACTGACTCGGATCCGATGACGCCAGCCGCTCCCGCGCGATTATCCACGACGACCGTTTGCCCGAGCTCTACACCGAGCTGTTGTGCCACGACTCGCCCCACAATGTCAGTGGCGCCACCGGCGGGGAAAGGAATAATCAGTTTGATTGGCTTAGTTGGGTAGGCTTGCGCCATCAAAGGTGCTGATAAAAATGTGCTGATGACGCCGAGTGTGGCGATCATGATGCTGCGGCGCGTGTTCATTCAAGTTGCTCCGAAAAGTATGTAAGAAGGTCTTTAAGCAGTCATCTTGCTCGTTAAGAGTACTCTTTAACTGCGAGTCTCGCAGCTAAAACCTGAGGTACCTCAAGAGGAAGGTCTAGCATCCAGAAAGACAGCCCCTTACCGTGCGTGTCCAGATTAAGCGCATCGTTGACGCCGCCATCGAGAACTCCCTCAATTACAAAATTCATTGCTTCGAGTTTAGGAAGCAAGTAGCGTGCCACATTCTTAGGGTGACGGTAGCCAAACCATTGGGCGACTCGCGCCTCGGTCAGTTGCTCTACGAGCAGTGCGTAGCACTCTGCGTCCCAGGCAATGACACTGATGTTAGAGGTGTTACCTTTATCGCCGGCACGGCTATGCGCGAGTTGATAAAGCGGGAGTTTGATGGTGCTGCTCATGGGAGTTGCTCCTGAACAAAACTGTAGCCGCAAGGCACGGCCTCTCGAGGAATGGTGCAAGACAGGGTGTCGAGGCGCGGACGCAGCGAGGTGCGAACGCCACCACCACCGGCGGGACCGCAACAGTACAGCGAGGTCACATCACGTAGAATTTTTTCCGCAATCTCTTTTTGTAAGTGCACACCGGCCACACGCAAGCGGACATCTCGTGACTCGGGCAAGCCCTTACTCATTAATTCTCCAGCGTCATCCCCAAAGATGCTGATGGCACCGATCAGGTCAATGCGAAGTGGTAAGAGATGGCCGATACGTTTTCGTACTGTTTCGCCGGCGAGTGCAGCCCGCTCTCGTGCTTGAAAGCCTGCGTAAGAAATTTCGGCCTCCGCCAGATAACCATTGTCGTAGCAGACATTAACTTTCAATTCTGCAGGTCGTGCGTGACCGGTAACGCCTTGGATAAGGATACGATCTTGTCCTTCGGATTCAATTGTGACCTGAGTAATGTCTGCCGTGACATCCGGTGTCAGATACTTTGCAGGATCGTGTACCTCGTAAAGAATCTGTTCACGACCGGTTCGGTCGTCTACGCGGCCGCCTGTGTTATCCGCCTTAAAGACGGAGAAGCTGCCATCGGCGCGTATCTCGGCAATTGGAAAACCAATACGATGCATATCGGGGACGGGCTTTTGTCCCGGAACACAATAGTAGCCGCCAGAGACCTGTGTGCCACATTCAAGCATGTGCCCGGCCATCGTGCCACAGCCCATCTTGTGCCAGTCGTCCATGGCCCACCCAAAGTGCGCGATGGCGGGGCCCAACGTAAGAGACGGATCTGATACACGACCTGTGACGACAATATCGGCGCCATCGTTTAAGGCTTGTGCGATTTCAGCGGCACCAATGTAGGCGTTTGCGCTCACAACGCGCGAGGGGTCGATATCTGTACCCAGCTTTTTAAGGAGAAACTTCAGTTGTTCGGGTTGCGTTAAGTCGTCACCGTGCACGACAGCAATACGTGGCACACGCAAACCTTGCATGCGCGCTAGCGCAAAGATCCGTTGGGCCGCTGCTTGCGGATTCGCGGCACCGAAGTTGCTCACGATCTGTATGTTGTGCTCGAGGCAGCGTTTTAAGACTGGACCGACAAGATCGTCGAGCAGCGGCTCATAACCCATTTTTGGGTTCTTGCGCTTTTCAATTTGCGCGAGCGCAAGTGTGCGCTCGGCTAAAGTCTCGAAGTTGAGGACGCCGCCGCCCAGCGCTATGAGTGTGTCTACGACCGGACCCGCACCGTCGGTTCGGTCGCCCGAGAAGCCAGTAGCACAGCCTACATAAAGCGGCTTGTCTGTTTTGGTTTTGCTCATAAATAGGCTCCAGTATTAATCAGCTGACGACATTGATCGGTTTGCCTTGCACAAAAGCATTTAGATTTCCAAGAATTCCCTGTGTGAGCCGGGACATCCCATCTTCGTTTGCCCAAGTAATGTGGGGCGTGATGATCAGATTAGGTAAGTGCATTTGTAATAGGGTGTGTTCGGCGGCAGGTGGTTCACTGGCTAAAACGTCTAGCGCGACGCCACCGAGATGGCCACTCAACAGGGCGTCGCCGACAGCGGTCTCGTCAATCAGTGGACCTCGGGCTGTGTTGATCAGCATGGCACCAGGTTTCATCTGAGCAAGTTCTTTTGCACCAATCAATCCACGGGTGTCGGGGGTCAAAGGGCAGTGCAGTGTGATCACGTCGCTTTGGGCCAGTAGTTCTTCAAAGGCGACGTAACCGGGCCGCACCGCTTGGGCACCTCGGTGTTCACCGAACAGCACTTTCATTCCAAGCGCTTGGGCAAGCGTCGCAACCTCCGAGCCAATCGCGCCTTTGCCGAAAATACCTAACGTGGCCCCTCTTATATTCAGCACAGGTGCGCCGTGCACGCAGAAGTGTGAAGAGGTCGGCCATTGTTGGCGCCCGTCGGTTTGATAAAAATACAGCCCACGACGCAGCGCAAAAATAAACCCAATGACACCTTCCCCAACGCTTTGTCGTGAGTAGCCCGGCACATTGGATACGACAACGCCACGCGCGCGGCATGCATTCAGATCAATGCAGTCATAGCCCGTCGCCGCGACGCACACAAACTTAAGCTTGGGCGCATCCGCCAGAACCTCAGCGGTAATTTTTACCTTGTTTGTGATGCATATCTCGGCATCACCCAGTGCCTGCAGGGTTGCTTGAGCGCCAGGACTGGTGGCTGGACAGTTTTTCCACTGAGTCGCCCAAGCTGGCACGGTAAGCGGCTTTGGAATGGTATCGCTATCTAAAAATACGATCTGCATGGTTAAACTTTGCTCGAATGTGGTCTGATATGCCTTGCGCGTTAGCTGGCGTGGTTTTTCCACATTAAATCATGCCGCACGACCTTTGAAATTGGTCTTGTAAGAGCTGGTTCCGCTGTTTTTTCTCTTAGGATGTCTTTGATGATGGCTTCTTCTTCCGCCCTTGGTGTGTCGGCTTCGGTTGTCGCATCCACTCTTTATGGCCAAGACGGTCAAAGACATGCTGTCGAGGTCACGCAGATTAGTGCCGCACTCAAGGCTGAAAATTCCTTTTTATGGGTGGGTCTACACGACCCAGCTCCGGACGTCATTGACATAATTGTGCTGCAGTTGGGGTTGGACAGTGTGGTTGGACAGGATATGGGCGCAACGCACCGAGTTCCCAAGGTGATGGATTATGGGACGGCTGTGCTGGTGGTCGCAATCACAGTCGAGGTGCGCAGCACTGATGGCTTACCGGCGTTCGGCGAAACACAGTTGCTTATCGGGTCAAACTATCTCATTACGCTACGTCGCGGCGCCATGGCCTCTCATACGGCTCTTAGGCAGCGAATGGAGAGTCGGCCAGACCAGCTCGCTCAGGGCAGTGCTTTTGTCGCGTCTGAACTGCTGGATTTGTTGATCGACCGCTATAACCTCGCGCACGATATGTTCGAGCGCGCGGTCGAACCCATGGAACAAGCCATGATTTTGAGAGGTCTAGAAAAACTGAAAGTTCGGCGGCTCTATCAGTTGCGCAGAGATTTCCAGCGCATGCACAATGCGATTGCGCCCCTCGGGGAGGTTTGTCGTCGTTTGTCGCATCGAGAGTTCCTGTCAATCAATGCGCAGGCGCGTCCGCTATTTGCCGACTTGGCTGATCGCGTCTACCGCGTGGACCGCTTGCTAGACAATTTGGGTGATGGTCTAACCTTCGCATTCGAGGCGGGCATGCTCATCGAGCAGGCCAAGCAAACTGAGACAACACGCCGCCTTGCTGCGTGGGCCGCGATTCTTGCCGTTCCGACTGCCATTGCTGGGATTTATGGAATGAACTTTGAGTACATGCCCGAACTCCAATGGAAGTATGGCTATTTGGTAATCCTGGGCTTAATGGGTACGATTTGCGGGACGTTGTTTTACAAATTCCGTCAGGCAAAATGGCTTTAACGATATTCCTACAGCAGTCAATTCAATTTTTTATAAAATAATCAGATAAATCATATACTTATATGAATAGCAGCTACCAAACTCTCTCTCGCCACGCCGGGCGAACGCTCACTCAGTCAGTGATTTCCATGGCTTTCCTTGGGCTCGTCGGTCTGACGGGTCCTGCCCTAGCGCAAGGCGCGGGGCAATATGCTTTAACCGGCAAGGTCGTGCAGGTTTCTGATGGGGACACGATCAACTTGCTGGTGGACAAGAAGCAGCATCGTATTCGCTTGGCAAGCATTGACGCACCTGAAACAAGTCACGGAAGTGAGCGACCTGGCCAGCCGTTTGGCGAGGCTTCGCGCAAGAACCTGGCGGACTATGTGGCTGGTAAGACCTTGACCCTGACCTGTTACGAGAAGGATCACTATGGGCGAGATGTCTGTGACGTGCCAGCAAATGGTACGACAGCGAATCGCTTGCAGGTGCAAGACGGCATGGCCTGGGCGAACCAACAGGCCAAGGGTAAGTTCTTGCGCGATAAGTCCTTGGTAGGAATTCAAAGTGATGCGCAAAAAAAGAAACTAGGATTATGGTCTGAACCTGGCGCCGTCGCACCTTGGGAGTGGCGGGTTGTGTGTTGGCAAAACAAGAAGTGCAAGTGAAGAAGCTCTACCTAGCGATTGCGTGCTGTGCTGCGGTGGTTGGCTGCGGCCCGCAGGGCGTTGAGTCGCCTATTAATAGCCCTTATGCGGCTGGCGCTGAAACTAAAAATGTGTTGTACACCGCCTTTACGCAACGATCTCCCAAGTATCTTGATCCTGCGCGTTCCTATTCGACCGATGAAACTCCTTATACCTATAACATCTACGAGCCGCTGTATGGCTATCATTACCTCAAACGTCCGTACGAGTTAATCCCGCGTACTGCGCTTGAGGTGGTCGACCCAGTATATGTAGATAAGCAAGGTAATAAGTTAAGTGCAGAGGCTGCCGTCAAAGATATTGCAGAGAGTGTGTACGACATTCCTTTACGCAAGGGAATTCAGTATCAGCCACACCCTGTTTTTGCACGTGAGGCAGATGGCCGTTTTAGCTATTGGCCGCTAACATCAGAGCAACTGACTGATAAATTTGTGATGAGTGACTTTGCGCAGCAAGGGTCGCGCGAGCTTACCGCGCACGATTACGTCTATGCGATTCGCCGTTTAGCGAGCCCCCGTGTCGCATCACCAATTTTTTCAACACTGGCACAGCATGTTGTGGGGATGAAAGAGTATGGCACCCGCTTACGGGAGATAGATACTGCGCTACGTAAGGACGTCCCCGTTGGTTCGCGCGATTTGCCTTGGTTAGATTTGCGTAGTGTTGGTTTTTCTGGTGTTGAAGCGCTCGATGAACACACGCTACGAATTCGCGTCAAAGGTCTGTACCCTCAGTTTAAGTATTGGCTAGCGATGACCTTTGTTGCCCCGATTCCCTGGGAAGCAGATCGCTTCTACAGTCAACCGGGAATGGCTCAGCGCAACCTGACGCTTAATAATTGGCCAGTCGGGACAGGGCCCTATATGTTGACTGAGTCAATTCAAAACCGGCGGCATGTCTTGACGCGTAATCCTAATTTTCGAGGTGAACCTTATCCGTGTGAAGGTGAGCCAGCTGATCGCGCAAAAGGTTTGTTAAACGATTGCGGCAAGATGACGCCCTTTATTGATCGCATCGTTTTCAATATTGAGAAGGAAAGCATTCCCTTGCAGGGAAAGTTCATGCAAGGCTATTACGACGTGCCGCAGGTTGACCGTGGCGATACGGGGGTTGCGATGCTTGTAGCGGCCTCTGACTCAACAGAGAAAGCTGCGCTATACGCAAAGCATGGCATCCAGTTACCGACGACAGTCGAAGCACAAATGCAATACTTTGGATTTAACTGGCGCGATCCGGTCGTTGGGCGCGGAGAGACACCTGAACAACAAGTCCGTAATCGGAAACTGCGCCAAGCGCTGAGTATTGCGTTCAACTGGGAGGAGTTTGTTGCGATCTTCCAAAATGATCAGGCTCAGGTCGCCTATGGCCCCGTTCCTCCTGGAATTCTTGGTTATCAGTCAGGTGTCTCGGGCATCAATCCTGTTGTCTATGATGTCGTCGGTGGTAAGGCGCAGCGAAAGTCGCTTGATCAGGCCCGTCAGCTGTTGGCCGAGGCAGGCTATCCCAACGGACGCCACGCAACGACAGGCGAGCCTCTTGTGTTGTATTTCGATTCCGCGAGCGGAGGGGGTGGATCTAGTCCAACGCTCGATTGGATGCGTCGCCAGTTCGCCCAAATCAACGTGCAGCTCGACATCCGCTCTACTGACTACAACCGTTTTCAAGAGAAGATGGCGCGGGGTGTGGCGCAGATGTACATGTGGGGTTGGGTCGCTGACTATCCAGATGCAGAGAATTTCTTGTTTTTGCTTTATGGGCCAAATGTGAAGGCTGAGAAGGGAGGCGAGAACGCCTCAAACTATGTGAATCCGGAATATGACGCGCTGTTTGAAAAGATGCGTGACTTGCCGGATGGCCCTGAAAAAGAGCAGCTCATCGCGCAGATGATAAAAATTGTGCAAGAGGATGCTCCTTGGATGTTTGGTTTATTTCCCAAGTCAGGCGGAGCCTTTCAGCAATGGGTGGGTAACGCGAAGCCAACTCAAATGGTGCGTAATAGCTTGCAGTACATGACGATTGATACGGAGTTGCGTAGTAAAAAAATAGCCGAATGGAATCCGCCGGTTTGGTGGCCACTGCTGGTGCTGTTTGGTCTACTCGGCGTATTGGTTTGGCCGGCCTGGCGCGCACTTCGCCAACAAGCGCAACAGAATGCCATGGGCGACGTTGTGGAGACGCCAAAATGATCGGATACGTTGTGCGTCGAATGTTCTACGGTGTGTTGATCCTGATAGGGGTCAATCTTTTTACCTTCGTGTTATTTTTTGCTGTGAACACACCCGACGACATGGCTCGGCTTGCGATTGGTGGTCAGCGCGTAAGTGCTGATGCGATTACGAAGTGGAAGGTCGAGCGCGGTTATGACAAGCCCTTGTTCATCAACACACAAGCGCGTGGTTTAGAGCAATACACCGACACGATTTTCTATCAACGCTCGGTCCCCTTGTTGAGATTTGACTTTGGTGCCTCCGATGAGGGCAGAGACATTGGACGTGAAATTGGTAAGCGGATGTGGCCAAGCCTGGCGTTAGCGATTCCGACATTTATCCTGGGTCTGCTGGTGAGTATTGCCTTCGCCTTGCTGCTGGTTTTCTTTCGAACAACGCACTTGGACTTTTGGGGGGTAGTGTTGTGCGTAGTGATGTTGTCAATCTCTGGGCTTTTCTACATCATCGCTGGGCAGTGGCTGTTTTCTAAATTGCTTCGTCTAGTGCCTTACTCTGGTTTTACTGGGGGATGGGACGCCTTAAAGTTTTTGGCTTTACCTATTTTGGTTGCTGTGATTGCACGGTTAGGTCCAGAGGCACGGTTTTTGCGGAGTCTTTTCTTAGAAGAAGTGGGTAAAGACTACGTCCGCACGGCGCGTGCTAAGGGCCTAAGTGAGCGCGCAGTGTTGTTCAAACACGTATTGCGTAATGCCATGCTGCCGATCCTAACGGGCGCGGTCTCGGCGCTACCGTTACTCTTTATGGGAAGCTTGATTTCAGAGTCGTTCTTTGGGATCCCTGGACTTGGAAGCTACACCATCGACGCTATTAGTGGACAAGATTTTTCGGTCGTACGTGCGATGGTCTTTCTAGGAGCTGCGCTCTACATTCTGGGACTAATTTTGGCCGATATTTCTTATACGCTCGCTGATCCGCGCGTACGGTTCGAGTGATCATGCCAAAATTTATTCTCCTCTGGACGGACGCTGCATTATTTGCTTTGGTTGCAGTAGTTATAGGTTATGCCTGGCATGTATCGCGTTCGCGTACTCTTCGTGCGACTTGGGGGCGCGTTGCGCGCAACACGCCGGCGATGTGTTCGGCCGTTGTGCTGTCCTTGTTCGTTGTAGTCGGGCTGTTGGACTCAATCCATTTTCAGTTAAGACTGCCGCCTGCGCCAGGGGCTACCAATGCAAGCGCAGTCGTGTATGCGCCAAAAGTAGTGTCTTTATTAGATGTTTTGCTTGAGGATACGGCTTTTGTCCGACCTGAAAAAACTTACTCGTCACCCCTGTCTTGGCAACAGTTCACAAAGGAAACTATTTTGCAAGAAGGTGGTGCCCCAGTACGCGACTTCCCTAGGTTGCGTTTTGGGGGGCGGCATCTTGGTGAGCCGCAGGAGCAATGGTTCGCTGATGTGTTGAAGCGGCTCTTGTTGGGGTTCGGTGGTGGTGCGTTGTTAGCGGCCTTGCTAGTCGGCCTGCGGATGCTTTGTGTCAAGCGTGGCACACGTCTTGAGTTTTGGCAACACATGTTAGCCGGTCAAACTGAGATTCCTTGGCGCGCAATCTTGATCACGTCGACGACTGTCTGTTTGTTACTTGGTATTGTCGTTGGGTTGGCCTCGGGCTACCACGTTCTGGGGACAGATCGCACGGGTAACGATGTTCTGTGGCAAGCGTTGAAGAGTGTGCGTACCGCTTGGGTAATTGGTAGTCTGACTACCATTGCGATGCTGCCTCCAGCAATCGTGTTTGGCATTGCTGCGGGCTACTTTAAAGGCTGGATTGATGATGTCATTCAGTATGTCTACACCACACTGACATCGATTCCCGGGGTGCTGTTGATTGCCGCCTGTGTGTTAATGATGCAGGTATACATCGACACAAACCCTGGTTTGTTTCCGACCTCTGTTCAGCGGGCAGACTTGCGTCTGTTTTTACTGTGCATGATTTTAGGTCTTACCGGCTGGGCCGGCTTATGCCGTTTGTTGCGTGCGGAATCACTCAAGCTGCGTGAGCTCGAGTATGTCCAGGCAGCCCGGGCATTTGGTATTTCGAATTTCCGCATTATGGCTCGACATCTGTTACCCAATGTGATGCACATCGTGTTGATCACGGTCGTACTGGAGTTCTCTGGGTTGGTGCTTTACGAAGCTGTGCTTTCCTACCTTGGTATCGGTGTTGATCCGAGCATGAATTCTTTTGGATCGATGATCGAGAAAGCGCGATTTGAAATGTCGCGCGATCCGATGATTTGGTGGAATTTGCTTGCTGCATTTCTATTCATGCTAGCTTTAGTGCTAGCGGCAAATTTGTTTGCAGATGCGGTTCGTGATGCCTTTGACCCGCGTTCTAGATCGTTTCGGCTAAGCCGCAGGTCTGCAGCCTTGCCCGAGGGAAGCGTCACGACGGCTCACACGGCTTTGTCGACTAGCCTGCAAGGGGATAAGCCTGTCCTTCAGCCAGTGTTGCAAGTGACAGACCTTGATGTTTCGATTGATACGCAAGATCGTTTTCAGCTTGCTGTAAAGGCGTTGGCTTTAACTGTGCAGCGGGGCGAAACTTTTGCGTTGGTCGGTGAATCTGGTTCCGGCAAAAGCATGACAGCGATGGCGTTACTTCGATTGCTGCCAGAGGCCTTGCAGGTGACGCGTGGACGCGTTGTGTTGGAAGGCACAGAGTTACTGGGTCTGCCTGAGGTGGCGATGCGGGACGTGCGGGGTGGGCGTGCTGGGATGATCTTTCAGGAGCCTGCGACTAGTCTGAACCCGGTGATGCGCATTGGTCAGCAAATTATTGAGGCAATCGAGGCGCATACAACGCTTC
>JBILJY010000026.1:0-19192 GCA_044376975.1 Burkholderiaceae bacterium
GAGCATTGGATACGCATCATTCATGACCCTCAATGTGCTGACACCGCTTTGGCTCCAATTGAATATGGATTACACCGCAAGTCAGGCGGGCAGAACGATAGGGTGGACCGGACTGTTTTCGCTTTGTATGGCTCCCTTCGTGGCAAGACTCGCGGTTAGAGTGGATCGCAGAAAGCTGATTAGCGGCGGGTTGATCTGGCTATCGGGTGTAACGGCATTGCGGTGCTTGGGCAGTACCGAATTAACCTACTGGGATATCGCATTTCCGCTGATGATAATGGGGCTTGGCATGCCCTTCTTTTTTATATCGGTGTCTGGTATGGCTTTAGCCAGTGTAAACACAGATGAGACGGCATCCGCGGCAGGGCTGCTGAATTTTTCAAGAACGCTATTAGCAGCGTTTGCGATTTCAGTGATGACAACAAATTGGGAAAGCTATACCGTCACCGTTTATGCGGACCTTGTGGGGTCGATTGACGCCAATGGTGACCTGTTCAAGGCATTGTCTCAGAGCGGTGTGGAGAGCAACAAAATTTATTCAATGATGGATCGATTGTTAAGCGCTCAAAGCTTAATGATCGCGACAAACACGATCATGGCGATAGTCGCCTTGGCTTTCTTGTTAGGCGCAATCGCCATCTGGTTTGCGCCACGACCACGGGCCTGGTCTGCAGAGACTACAGGCAGTGATTCAGGCGTGACGGCGCAAAAGAGCGCAGCACCCTAGGTTCTTCGTCAAAGCCCGTCAACCAGAACGATTTGACCGACAGAGTTGTTGGTGCGGTGAGGCAATACTGCTTGGTACTCTGGGCTGTCGTACCAAGTATCGAGCGCTTGTCTGCTTGGAAACTCAACGATCACATGTCTGTCACGCAGTGGCTCGCCTTCTCGTTGAGTGCTTGCGCCACCGCGGGCAAGATACTTGCCACCATACATTTCAATCGTTGCAGGAACGGCCTGCGAATACTTTTTGTATCCCTCAGGATTCGTGATGGTGATATGGCCCATCAAATACGCTTTTGCCACGCAGGCCTCCTACAAATGACACACAGTCTATCGAACAGCAATCAGAGTGATACTCGGGAAAGCAATTAGGAGCGCAACAACCAATATTTCCATAAAGAAAAAAGGTGTGATGCCTTTAAAAATTTCTCGAATCGTCAGCACAGGATTTGTGGTTGCCACCACAAACACATTCAATCCTACCGGCGGGGTGATGTTGCCGATCTCAGTCATTTTCACGACCAGAATGCCGAACAAAACGGGATCGATCCCTGCTTGCTTTACGATTGGGAAAACAACTGGCATTGTGAGCAGCACCATCGATGCCGCATCAACAAAACAACCCAAGACTAAAAAGGGAATCAACAGACAGATTATTAAGACCGTGGGGTGTAGATTTAAGTCGGCGACCCAAACAGAGAGTGTCTGAGGTATTTGTGTAGTGGCCAGAGCTGCGCTAAATACGCCTGCACCTATGATGAGAAAGAATATTGCTGCGGTGCTTGAACCGGAAGTCCGTAGCCCTTCTTTGATTTCGTTCCAGCTTGTTCCGCGTGAAATCGCAATCAACAGTGCAGCGAGTGCACCAAACCCGGCCGCCTCGGTGGCAGTTGCCATCCCTGTATATAACGTACCCATCACGATGCCGAACAGTAGAAGAATCTCCCACGACATGAAGGTGGCGCGCAGACGCTCCTTGAATCCGGTGCGAGCATGTACTGTGATGCTGCTCATTTTGGGATCACGTTTAACCATCACGTAAATACCAAGGCCGTAAATCAATACCGTCAAAATGCCGGGAATAATCCCCGCCATAAATAGCTCGGGTATGGGTGTTTCAGTCGCGATAGAGTACAGCACCATAATGGTCGACGGAGGGATCAACACCCCTAACGTGCCGCCCGTTGCCACGCAAGCGCCCGCAAGCGATTTTGAATAGCCAGCTTTTAATAGCTCAGGAATGGCCACTCTTGAAATCGTCGCGGCGGTTGCGATGGACGACCCTGAGACCGTCGCAAAGGCTGCACACGCCACAATAGCGGAGATGGCCAGACCACCTGGGATATGCCCCAGCCAAACCGTTGCGGCGCGAAAGCCCTTCTCAGAAATTCCGGCTGAAAATGCCATGTGTCCCATGAACAAAAACAGGGGAATCACAATAAACGCAAACTCTGCCGTGACAGAATATGGGAGCGTCCCCAGCAAATAGTCCGCTGCGCCCCATCCTTGCACCGCCAAAATGCCAATGAGTCCACAGGCAAGTAAAGACATCGCAATCGGCAAACCCAATGCCAACAAAACGAATAGTCCACTCACTAACCAAAATCCGTGTTCTGCTGGGCTCATAATGTTTGTTGCCTGACGGCTTGTGCAAGTTCGATCGCTTGGTCCGGAGCGAATGGATGTTTGCCATTTAGCAACAGATCAAGGCCAGATACTACGCTTTGGAAAGTCAGCGCAGAAAGACCCATAGCGATCATGAAACGATGTGGCCACAACGAAATTTCAACCAAACCAATTGAGACCTCATCGCGGTTAAACGAAAATATTGCAGCGCGCCATGTAAACCAGCATAGCAAGCCCAAGATCACTATTTGTAACACCAACAACATGCCACTCACGAACAGATTGAGTTTCATCGGCATGTGGTCAGTGATGATAGAGACACGAAAGTTCTCTCGTTCGCTTTGCGTGGACGGCAAGCCAAAATAAATCATTGCAAGCAGTAAAAGGGTGCATAGTTCAAGCACCCCCCAGACTGCGATCCCTGCAGTTCCCCGCAGGAATGCATCGATCACAACCCCGAGCATCATGACGATCGTCAACAAACCGGTCACGCCAGCCATGGCCCGCGTGACCGACCGAGAGGTCGTAATTAACTTCTGACAGGCGTTTCTTAATGTCATTTTTTACGTGCTACGAAACGATCGATACCCGTGACGTAGGGGTATTCTTTTTCATATTTGCGCACCAAAGCCGTGTACGAGGCCAATAGTGCTGTGCCATCTGCACCGACGCGCGCGACCTGAGCATTGTATTTTTTAACGATTACGTCGTTTGTCGCCTCACGCCATCTTTTTTCCTCGGCTGGGTCCATAGGAACGACTTGAACTTTTTTAGCTTTGAGCAAAATTTCAACAGACTCGTCTACCTCTTTACCTTGCTCAGTTGCATAAAATTTCAAAGCGTTATTGGCCGAGCTTGTAAATATTTCCTGGAGGTCTTTAGGCATTGCCTTCCACTTATCCAGATTGATTGAAGTGATGACTGTGGCAAATATTCCCATGCGCGCGGCCGGAGACAGATAGTTGACCATTTCTGGGAGTCCGTCCTTGACGCCTTGCTCAAAAGGTGTCGTGGAAATAGCTTCAACACCGCCTCTCGTCAGCAAATCGATCGCGTCGGTATAAGGCACTGTTACTGCTGTTGCGCCAAGAGCAACGAGTGCATCTGCAGGCCCGAGCAAGGTGCGAATACGCATACCTTTAAGGTCTGCGGCCGTGGTGACTTTTTTCATGCTCCACAATACATTCTCTGCTGCTGGGATTGTCAGGAGGACATGAACATTGTTGCGCTGAAATTCTTTTTGAACCTCAGGTGTGTTGTTGTACCAATCGCGAAACGCGTAGCTTGCGGCTTGCACATTTTCCGTGACAAAGGGCAGCGTGACGCCTGCCAAGGGATACTCGCGAGGGTTAAAGGCTGCCGGTACCGTATAGCCGATATCCACCGCACCACGGCTTAGGCCTGGATATACGTCGGACGCTTTGAGCAGCACGCCACCATAATAGTATTCAAACGTGACGCGACCGTTCGTACGCTTTGTGACTTCGTCGAAATAGTGTTGCTGTACTTTGCTAAAGAGGGAGGTAGCTGGGTAGTTCGAGGCCACCTTTAGCTTCATTGTTGGCTGTGCTGAGACAGTGAACGCAGCGATCGATAGACCGGCGGCAAGCAAGACAGATTGCAATAGGGAGGCAGGTCGCATGGGTTGGTTCTCCAAAGTTGTAGGAAATATCTTGGAACTTAGTCAATCTAATTTAGAAGTCATTAGCTAGTCAAGGTCAATCTTTGCTTAAAACGTACAAAAAATTTTTTGAAGGAAAATCTTAGGAAAAAATAGTGGGGCGTTGCTGGTGGTGCGCGGTGACTTGCTGAAAAGCATGACCCAGCTGCAAGATGGCTGCTTCACCAAAGGCAGGGCCCGCGAGCTCCATCGACAAAGGCAGGCCTTCGGCCGAGAACCCGCATGGAAGCGCAAGGCTTGGAACACCGGCTGCCGCATAGACGCAGGTAAATTTCGGAATCGTGCGAATTGCTTGGGCAAACTCTAAGTCCGCTCTTAAAGGGGGCAGTATGGGCGTGGTGGGACACAACATCGCGTCAACCTGGGTGAATAAGCCCGAAAGGCGGTGTCGCCACGCCTCAGTCCAGCGCAGTGCTTGGGCGTAATCTGGGCCGCTTAAGCGACCTCCGATGGCAAGTCGCATTTGGATATCCGCACCATAATCGTCCGGCCGCTCAGCGAGTTGTTCTCGATGCTTCTCGAAAGCGTCAGCCAAAATTAATCGAAAACCTAACATCTCATGCGCGCGATCAACATCTCCTAGATCCACTTCGACGATTTCGACACCCAAGCTTTTATAAACGCCTAACGCATTGTCAATCGCGGCTTGTAATTCTTTAGATATATGATCAAAGTACCAACGGCGCATGAAGCCAATGCGCTTGCCGCGAACGCTGTCATTCAACGTGCTCAACGCATCCGGGACGGGACGGTCGATTGACATGGGATCTGCGGGGTCATAGCCCGCAATCACCTGAAAAACGCGAGCGACATCCGATACGGATTTTCCCAGCGGGCCAAGAACGTCGAAAGGGGGGCTGACGCCGACACTACCCGCGCAAGATATTCTTCCCACAGAAGGCCGTAAACCAGCTAAGCCGTTAAACGCCGAGGGAATTCTGATCGAACCTCCCGTATCGCTACCAATTGAGACAGTGCACATCTCGCTCGCAACAGAGGCGCCAGAGCCGCCACTCGAGCCGCCGGGGATGCGCGAAGGATCCCACGGATTTTTGACGGGCCCAAAATGTTTGCTTTGACTGGTCGGTCCGAACACCCATTCGTGTAAGTTGGATTTACCAATAATGACGGCACCTGCATCAAGGAGGCGGTCGGTGATGAAGGCGTTGCGCTGCGCGACATTGTCTTTCAGGATGACGGAAGCGGCGGTCGTTACGCATCCTGCTAAATCGATATTGTCTTTTAGATTAACCACCATGCCATGCAGGGGGCCTCGGGCTTGGGCAGGCAAGGCGTCGAGTTGCGCCGCACGCGCGAGTGCTTGATCAGCGAGAACGGTGATCATTGCGTTAATCGTCGGGTTGTATTTAGCGATATTTTCTAACGCAGCATGGGTCGCAGCGGTTGCACTGAGTACTTGTGGTTGCATGGAGTTCACCTATGTATGTTTTTGCTTTGAATTAGTCGACGCCGAGCATGTGTCTTGCTTGCGCGGGCGTTGCAACATCACGGCCGATTGCCTTCGCAAGCTTGACTATTTCTCTGACTAGCTCTGCGTTTGTTGGATAGCCCAACTCAGGATAGGCATAATCGCCGATGCCGATCGCGATATGTCCTCCTTGCGCGATCGCGGCTGCGGCAATCGTAAAAAGATTTCCACCCTTGCAGCATATCGACCATTCAACGGCTGATCTGCGGGGCAGGTGATCTGTATAGGCTCTCAGGCCTTCAAGTGTATTGGGATGGGCGCCGAGCTGTCCTTCTCCCCCATGCACGAGTAAAAAATAGCTCGGATCGGGAACAAGTCCTAGGTCAATTAAGGCACCTGCACCCCGCAAAAATGAGATGTTCCAACACGCGAGAGCAGGGCGAACGCCAAGTTCACGAAATCGCTCCAGAAACGCGATAAGCGTTTCATGGGAGTTCACGTAGACTTTATTGTTTGAAACAAAGCGCTTAGTGGAGGAGTCAAAGACATCGATGTTGGTTGAACCTGGGTCAAGACCAACAATTTCGGGCTTGAGGATTGGATCCTTAGCAAACGACTCAATGTGAGCAATCCGCTCAAGCGTTCCACCTTTCGTGATTTGTCCGAGCGTCGGATTGATCATCAAGTCTGAGTGTGCTCGAATTTCCCTAATAGGTGCAGCGTAATCTTCGAGCCCATGCGCAGGTAGGCCGTTGTCGGCTCTGGCATGAAAGTGAATCACCGAGGCGCCCGCATCCTGAATAGCGCGTGCTTCTCGACCGATTTCTGCGGCCGTCCAGGGCACATTTGGGTTCTCGTCGCGCATCGCGTATTCGTTCACGCGCACTTCAATGATGAGTTTTTTCATGTTTCGCTCAAGCGTCCTAGGTGCGAGTCATCACGACAAAGACGGGCGCGGGACCGTCCTCTTTGTTTGACAGACGCCTAACCTGCTGACCAAACGTTGCGACCGGCACAGACAACTCCTCCATGCGCTTTAAATAAACAGGCTTTAGTTCTGACAGTCCGTGCAGCGCTGCAAAAGAGTGGACATTGTTTGGTTGTTCGCCAGAAGCGGTCTTAGCCGGGGGTTTCTTACTCATAGTGTTGGTCTCCGATTACGCCATGGGGTTGCCGCCTCATAGGCACCAGCGATTTGCAGAATCGTTGCTTCATCACCGCGATTACCAATGATCTGCCAATTTAGAGGCAAGCCTTTTGCGAAACCATTGCATTGCACTAGGGCGGGGTGTCCCGAGAGATTAAAAGGGGTCAGCATCGTCTCGACAGTGAAGGCCGTCATCTCGGGTTCAACACCTAGTCGTGGCGGTAAATGTAATGTGCCAAAGGTGACTAAGGCGTCGTAGCCGCGTAGCAGCGTATCGAGACTCGTCGCGATTGCTCGTCTTAAGCGCTGTGCTGCGAGATAGTCCACTGCCCTAACGAGCGAGCCGGCCAAGAGCTTATCTCGTAAGGCAAACCCCATCTGATCAGCATGATGTTTGAGTTCATCCTCATGGATCGCGGCACTTTCTGCAGGCCCGATCATTCGGGATGCTGCAAAGCATTCTGCCGCCGGAATAGGAAGTTTGACGTGCGTGAGGCGCGCACCGAGCTTTTCAAGAACCTCTAGTGCTTGGTCGAGCCCGTTTTGCAGCGGTCGGTCTGCTTGCGGAAAGCCGGGTCCCGGATCGGCAACAACGGCAATCCGCAGACCTGAAATCGGCAACCCTACGCTGCGTGAGAAGGAGCGTTGAGGCAAAGCGTTTGCTGCGGGTGGCCCCAGCAAGGTATCAAGAATCATCGCACAGTCTTGTACTGTCCAGGCAAAGGGGCCGGGCGTATCAAGAGACCAACAGTTCGGAAGAATTCCCTGAGTCGAGAGACGTCCTGGCGTGGTGATCATTCCCACTGCACCGCAGGCGGCTGCGGGCAGTCGTACCGAGCCGGTTGTGTCGGAGCCTAGCGCGAAAAGGGTTGTGCCTGCGGCCACTGCTGCGCCTGCGCCTGTCGACGAGCCGCCGGTAAACCTCTCTACGTCCCAGGGGTTGCGTGCCGGCGGAAAAGGTAGATCGAAGTATTCGCCCCCGTTACCTGTTCCAAACTCCCACGTTGATAACTTACCTATCAACACTGCGCCTGCGGCTTTAAGGTCAGCGACAAGCGGCGCATCAACCTCCGGTGTGTGCGCTAAGCGCAGCCGAGAGCCGGCCGTAGCAGGCATTCCGGCGACGTCGTAATTGTCTTTTACTGCAAAAGGAATGCCATGAAGAGGGCCTTTCCAAATTCCACTTCGCAGTTCACTTTCGGCACCTTTTGCCGCTTTGCGTGCTGGTTCGGCCGCAACATAAATGTAAGAGTGAATCTTGCTGTCTACCTCAGCGATGCGCTCAAGATAAGCCTCAAGTAATTCGACAGGAGACAGGCTGGCGGCTTGAAGGCGAGCGGACGCTTCAGCTAGCGTAATTTTCCATAACTCCTTGGAGGGAGGAGATATTTTCTTTTTCATGTCATCCAATGCACGCCGGCTTGACTCAATAGACTTTCAAAGTTTGGAGGCTTGGTTGCGCCTGACGCCACACGATCTTGTATCAAGCGATCTTGCGCAAAGAGTGCCTCGAGCTTTGGCTCTAGGGTGTGGATATTTGTGCTCGGTATCGTCGCGGCACCATCCTCATCGATCACAATAAAATCACCCGCTTGAATAGTCGTGCTTGAAATCGCAATCGAGACGCCCACCGTACCCGGACCACGTTTGCTGGGTGCGCGCGCAGAGGTCCCAAGGGCAAAAACCGGCAAATTAAGTTTCTTGAGACCGTCTAGGTCTCGAACAAAACCGTTCACCAACACCCCGGCGGCTCCTGCATTTTTGTAGAGACCAATGATGTGATCTCCCAGCAAGGCGCACTTCCCATTGCCGGTACAGGTCACGATCACAAGATCGCCTGGCTTGATGACGCTAAGCGCCGCATAAGGCGCTAAATTGTCATCGACAGAGGTCATGATGGGTAGCGCGAGCCCGGCCATACGCTCTGGGCCTGCCATACGACGCAGAGCTAGATCGAGTATGGCAGCCCCAGCGGTGACATCACTGACTTGACTGCTTGATGCTTGCATCAAAGCAGGTATCTCAGTCACTTGTACACGTGCCCAATCACGACGGATGGTGAGTGCAGCCTTATCCATTTGACCGTTTGGAAAGCTGATCAAGCCAGGAAATGACTTCGGCTTTAGGCATGACATCACCGTACTTTGCGTTAATGTCAAACAATGCGGCGTCGTGAGGAGCGTCATGACGATCACCACAGCATTCCCTTGGCACAATCACACGATAGCCGTGCTGTATCGCATCGACGGCAGTTGCCCGCACACATCCGCTGGTTGAACACCCAATAAGCACCGTTGTATCAATGCCTAAGGTCTTGAGTGTTGAGCCAAGCGAGGTACCAAAAAAACTACTTGGGTATTGTTTGGTGACAATAAAGTCTGCTGGCAGTGGCGTGATGCGCTCATCGATAGCGCCGAGCGGTGCGCCTTGGATAAACAGCTTGAGCGAAGGTACTTTCTTAAAAAATAGTCCACCATCTAAGCCAGAGGGGTGATAGACCACTTGCGTATAGATGATGGGTGCGCCCGCCCGGCGCGCGGCGGCCAACAAGGGAATCGAGTGATCGACCGCATCGACAACACCTTGACCAAAAAAGGGTGCTCCCTGTGTGGTGTACGCCTTTACAAAGTCGATCACGATGACGGCAGGTTTTTCACCAAACCCCAATCGTGTATCAAACACTCCTCGGTAATTGTCCGCGCGGCTCGCCTCTGTCATTATTTTTCCTCTGAGAATATTGTTAGAACCTTTAACATTAAGACTCAGATTAAAGCTAACGAGGACGAGGGCACATAGGTTAATACCCCAAGCTCGTCGGCTTGTAGGCAAATTTAAGTCCGCTAAGTTCCGCTTGTGTTGCGCACTCTTTTCTTAAGTGCCCTTAGGTCGCAGATCTCCGTGAGGGTTCTCGGGTCGATCGCATCTGCAAAAATCATGTGCTTTTGAATCTTCTGCGTACCTGTTGTGGGGATACTATCAACGAGCAAGAGCCAACCCGGTGCTTTGTAATAAGCTAGTCGCTCATAACAGTGGTCAAAGAGGCTCGTTGCAATTTGTTGGCGTTCTAAGACACTTAAGTCCGAAACGCTTGTAGAGGTATGTGCGTTGAGACTCACGCAGGCGAGCACCTCTTGTTCTCTCACCTCGTCCGGCACTGCAAGGATCGCGACAGTCTTCACTAGTGGGTGTGTCTGCAGAGTAGCTTCGACCTCCGCCGCTGAAATATTCTCGCCAGAGCGTCGGATGAGGTGCTTGTCGCGATCCACAAAGTGCAGCATTCCGTCGGCATCGCGCGTGACAATGTCTCCTGTATGAAACCACCCACCGCGCCAAGCCGTTTCGGTGGTTTGTGGATCATCGAGATAGCCACTAAAAAAATCTTTTCTAGGTTCATGCTCAGAATAACGAATGAGCATTTCGCCTGGACTATTGTCCGGAACATCTTGGTCATTGCGATCTGTCACACGTACATCAAGCCCTGGTGTTTGTTTACCGAAGGCACGAGATCCCACTTGTCGAGGCGCCGAGCTAACGGCTAGTGTACGAACCATTTCCGTCATGCCCCAAATTTCAACCAGCGGAAAACTAAAGCGATCCTCAAAGGTCTGATGCAAGGTCGGCTCGACCCCAGCGCCAAAGCCAAAGCGAATGTGATGCTGTTTTTCTTTGGGAGAGGTGGGCTGATTCAACAGCATAGGAACAATGACGCCCAAATAGTGAACGATCGTGGCCCGACTTGTCACAACTTCTTCCCACCAACGTGTTGGCTGAAAGCGATCTGTTTGAATTTGGCAGTTGCCGGTTAACAGCATGCAATAGAAGGAGAGTACCGAAGCGTTGACGTGGTAAAGCGGAAGTGGGTTGAATAGGCGCTCCTGATTTTCTCGAATATCGACGAGCCCACCGATTTTTGCGTACCAAGCCCCGGCGGCTAACTCATATCGATGGGATAGTACGCAGCCCTTAGGCCTTCCGGTTGTGCCAGAGGTATACAGAATGCTGGCAGGCGTGTCGCTACTCGGGAGCACTCTCCCTTTCGGGTTTTTGGGTGGAGACAGATCGGATGCAAACGCATCTACGCATACGATCGCCGGCTGGACTGGATTCAGAGCAATAGCTGAAAGCATATTTTCACGATGAGCACGAAGAACAATGATCGCGTCGACGCGTGAGTGAGCAATAACGTAGGCTAGCTCTTGAGACCGATAGTCCGGATTTAACGGAACGCAGCAAACACCCAAGCTATTGAGGGCAAGCTTGTGCAAAATATGTTCGGGTTGATTTTCTAGACTTAAGCCTATTCGGTGTCCAACACCGTAACCTGCTTGTGCATAGATGGAGGCCAGGTATTGAACCTGTTCTGCAGCTTGCGCATAGGTGAGTTCAAGTCCGTCACGAAGATACAACCGAGAAGGGTTTTTCGGCACCGCGAGCAGCGCGCTTGATGCGTAGCTTCGTGCGGCTTCAAAAAAAGCATCTCCAATCGTAGAGTATCGGTTGATATCTATCAAAATGGTCTCGATCTGTGTGGAATGCCGAGTGAGTACCGGCATAATATAGACTACAAAACCACCTTCTATCCCAGACTGATCATGAACGAATTTGACTTGACGGTACGCAATGGACGCATATCCGATGCAAATACAACCTATTACGCGGACATCGGCATTAAAGATGGGAAGATTGTCGCCATCGCAGAGCGGTTACCCGCAGCGAGTTCCGATATCGACGCGCAAGGCTTATGGGTTTTGCCAGGTGGTATTGATAGCCATTGCCATGTAGATGAACGCTCGCCAATGGGTATGCGCGTGGCAGACGATTTTCTAAGCGCGACAACCGCCGCGGTATTCGGTGGCACGACAACAATCATTCCTTTTGCTGTCCAGCACCGTAAAGATCACTTGCCGACTGTGATTGCTGACTACAAGGCGTTGGCAACACATCGCGCAGTCATTGACTACGCACTGCATTTGATTGTTACGGACCCCAACCCCGACACGCTTAGCAACCATTTGCCTGCAGCTATTCGTAGCGGAATTACCTCGTTTAAAGTATTCATGACTTATGAAGTCTTAAAACTCACAGACGAACAAATTCTGGATATCCTTGAGTTAGCGGATGCCGAGGGCGCGTTGGTGATGATTCATGCTGAAAACGATGACATGATTCGTTGGTTGACCCGCAAATTACTGAGCTTTGGTCATACCTCGCCAAAATTTCATGGTGTATCGCATGATCCAATCGCTGAGGCAGAAGCTACTAATCGCGCAGTGAGTTTGGCCGCGCTGATGGATGTGCCTATTTTGATTGTGCATGTATCGGGTATTGAGCCGTTAAGAATCATTCATGGTGCACAAGCCTTAGGTCTCAATATCTTGGCCGAGAGCTGCCCGCAGTACCTTTTTCTGACCGCTGAGGATCTCGACTTGCCCGGAGTAGAAGGCGCAAAATATTGTTGTAGTCCGCCACCTCGTGATCCGATCTCCCAAAAAGCGGTGTGGGACAGTTTGTTAGACGGAACGCTTCAGCTGTACTCGTCTGACCACGCACCGTATAAGTTTGACGAGACTGGCAAGATCCCGCGTGGGGAGCAAACTATTTTTACCGAGATGGCGAATGGTTTGCCGGGTATTGAGCTCAGGATGGCGCTGCTATTTTCTGAGGGTGTGTTAACAGGTCGCATGCCGATTGAGCGCTTCGTTGCCTTGTGCTCGACGAATCACGCTCGCACATATGGACTGTTTCCGCGCAAAGGTGCCATTGCCGTCGGAAGTGACGCGGATCTGGCCCTTTGGGATCCCACGGTGAAGCGAGTCGTACGAGCGGAGCTGCTACATGACAAGGCAGGCTATACGCCTTACGAGGGCAGAACCATCACGGGTTGGCCAACGACCGTGATTAGCCGAGGACGAGTGGCGGTGCAAGATAATCGTTTGTTGCTTCAGCCTGGCGATGGAGAGCTGCTTGCATGTGGAACGCCAGAGCCTGTGGCGCGTCAACGCTTAAACGGAAATCCTAACAGTGTTCGAAGAAAGTTTTTTACCTGAACCTTTCAACCCTTTGAGTGAGTGACAGATGAAACTGTACATAGCAAACAAGAACTATTCTTCTTGGTCCTTGCGTCCGTGGATATTAATGCGAGAGAAAGGCATCGCATTTGAAGAGATCATCACTCCTTTTTCAGATCACGGAGATGTGTCGCCATTCATCAAGTTTTCACCGACTGGCAAAGTGCCTTGTCTGGATGATGGCGGTACGCTTGTCTGGGACTCGCTCGCAATTTGTGAATATTTAGCCGAGAATACGCCAGGCTGTTGGCCCGCAGAGCGCGTTGCGCGTGCCTGGGCACGTAGTGCTGCAGCCGAGATGCACTCTAGTTTTCAAACGTTGCGTACGCAATGTCAGATGAACTGCGGCGTTCGTGTCATCCTTAACAAGATTGACGATACGTTGCGCGCCGATGTCGAGCGACTTAGCGCTTTGTGGTGCGAGGGCTTACAGCGTTTTGGTGGCCCTTATCTTGCCGGCCAAACATACACCATTGTCGACGCGTTTTTTGCGCCAGTCGTGTTTCGTATTCAGAGTTATGGTTTGTCGCTGGCGGCTCCCGCTCAAGCCTATGTAAACCATATTCTTGCGCTGCCCGCTATGCGTCAGTGGTATGACGAGGCTATGCGCGAACCTTGGCGCAAAGCTGCATATGAAGCGAGTGTTGCCTCCTATGGCTTAATTACCGCAGATGACCGAGTCAAAAGTTAACGGGTACCACGTCGCCCTTTGATTGCGACGAAGCTAAGGAGCAGACATGACAAAAGACGACTATCAAGACCAGCTCTATGATTTGCAGGTAGAGTTAGTTAAGTTACAGAAACACTTTATACAAAGCGGAGATCAGATTCTTGTTATTTTGGAGGGGCGAGACGCAGCAGGTAAGGACGGCACCATCAAAAGTATTGTCGAGCATTTAAGTCCAAGAGAGACGCGCGTGGTGGCTTTAGGCAAGCCCACAGAGCGTGAGGTTGGCGAGTGGTATTTTCAACGCTATGTTGCCCACCTGCCTGGTCGCGGTGAATTCATTCTCTTCAACCGTAGTTGGTATAACCGTGCGGGCGTTGAGAAAGTCATGGGGTTTTGCTCAGAGAAGCAGTACGACCAGTTCATGACTACGGTCAACGATTTCGAGTCAGTATTGGTTCGTTCCGGTGTTCGTCTCTTCAAATATTATCTTGATATATCGAAGGATGAGCAGGCGCAACGCTTACTTGATCGTGAGAAAGATCCGCTTACACAGTGGAAGATTAGTCCGATCGATCAGCAAGCGCAAAAGAAGTGGGAGGCATATAGCGAGGCGCGCGATGAGATGCTCCGTCGTACGCATCACTGTGATGCACCGTGGGCGGTTGTGCGTAGCGACAACAAGAAGCATGCAAGACTAAATTTGATTCGAGATCTGCTTGGGCAATTACATTACCCCGACAAGAACCAAGACGCATTAGCGGTCGATTCATCGATTGTTTTGCACTGGCCCGCGTCGAGTACTCACTTACCGAGCGTGGAGCCTTGACGTTGACGTAGTAGCACCAGCGCCACCAGTAGTGCGGGAATTGAGCAAACAATAAAACCCAAGCCATAACTATTGGAAATGCCGAGGAGAAAGGCAAAGATTATTGGCGCGGTCAGCGCACCAATCTGTCCAAAAGAAAGCACCCCGCCCGTTACACCACCACGCGAGCCTTCGGGCGCTGCACGTGCTGCTTCGGCGAGTAATACGCCATGCCAAGACAAGGCTGTTGCGCTAATGACGGTTGCAATAATTCCGATCACAACCGTCGGCCAGCCCTCACTGCTAAGCCCCAGCAGTACCATGCTGATGACCATGCCAAGCGCGAGTGTGGCCATCATAATTCGGGGTTGGATATAACCACTGCCAAGTAAGCCCCAAACAATACGGCCAGGTACGGCAATGACGACAACAAGAGAGAACAGAAAGCCTGCTGCAACCATGGTGTAGCCGATTGTGGTGAGATACACGACGAAATAGATTGTGAAAATCGTTTGTACCGCATTGAAGGCAAAGCAAGAGAAAGCTAAGTTGCGTAAGTCACGCGTTCCAAGAACGGAACGCAGTGTGGTCCCAAAATCTGAGAAATGAAATTTACGCGTTGCGATGCGATCATCGTCAAAATGCTTCACAAGCGGCTGCAGCATGAGTGAAAAGATGACGCAACTCAGTGCGCTGATCAACATCGTGTGGCGCCAGTTAGACCATTCTGTCAGTGAGGGTCCAACAAATCCAGCGATTAACAGGCCGGCGGGTACGGCAGTCTGTTTGATTGAAAAAATCAACGGCATGTACTTTGGGGGAGAGCAACGTCCGAGTAAGTGAGAGCTGGCTGGTGTCGACACAGAGGCCCCTCCACCAGCGAGCAAGGCTGAAAGCACTAAGAAGAAAGGTGTGCCAATTGCTGCAAAGGCGGTTCCGATCGCGAGCAGGACAAGCGCGGCTTGGCTCATGCGCATGGCACCATAGCGAACAATGAAGTTGCCACAGCCAAGTTGCGTCAACAGTGCGGCCGCTGCCACGATTGAGAAATAGACCCCAATCCAGGCTGAGTCGAGCATAAGGTCTGCGATCATTGCCGGCGCAATTACTGCCGGCAAGGCACGGCCTAGCGCAACAAACGTTTGCTGAAAGAACATTGCCGACAAGGCAACGAGGAGGCGATTCACCAGAATTAAGTATTCGTTAGCTGTGCGTGTGAAAGACGCGACGGTCGATTGCCGTCAATGTGGCAAGTAGAATAGCGCAATTCGAGAACCCCTCCAAATAGAGCACCCAAAGAAGGAATTCCAGAGAGCAACTCTCTTGAATGCACCCTATGCAAATCGACTTCGCCAATCTGTCCGACCAAGAAAAGTACAAGTTACTGGTGGGCTGTGTTGTACCTCGTCCCATCGCATTAATGAGCACGATTAGTCGTGATGGGATTGTGAACGCAGCGCCTTATAGTTTTTTTAATGCGATTTGTGATGTCCCTCCCGCTGTGGCTGTTGGGGTCAATTGTCTGGCACCGGGTGTCATGAAAGACACGGCTCAAAATATTCGCGACACGGGAGAGTTTGTGGTGAATCTGGTGAGTGAGGATATTGCACAGGCGATGAACTTGACGGCGGTGAGCTTTCCGCCTGAGATTGACGAATTTAAGATGGCCGGCTTTACCCACGGGAAAAGCGTCAAGATCCGAGCGCCCTATATCGAGCAGGCACCTATCTCTTTTGAGTGCAGGCGGATCGTGAACGTCGAGATAGGAATCGGTCGCAACGTTGTGATTGGTGAGGTGCTCTATCTGCATATCCGAGACGATCTGATTGACATGCAAAAGCTCCGTGTCGATCCCGTTGCGGCTCGTTTAATTGGACGTATGCATGGGACTGGGTGGTACGCCCGCACGACTGATTTATTCGATATGCCGCGCATCTCAGACGCTAGTGCTGCGGAGATCATTAAAAACTCTGAAAAATGAGGTCAGGGCAATTGCCCATTGCACCCTCTGGGGCGCCGCCGTAAGATCAGCACAACAATACAAAATAATTCTTATATAGCTTAACGAGACTGTATGTGGCAAGCGGACTTCGCGCTGGCCAACGATCGTAATGAATACTGAGCAGTACACCAAATTCGCGCGTGACAGTTTTTTCGCTGAAAAGGCTACTATTGAGCGTCTAGGCATGGCAAACAAAGGCTGACCGTCGCTTGAGCGACGGAAGCAACACTTGGATTATTTGGAGAGGACGATGAAACTACTAAAACTGTTTGGTTTAGCGCTGGCAATCGTGGCTGGTGGCGCGCAGGCTCAGAATTTCTCAATTGCTACTGGAGGAACTGGTGGGGTTTATTACCCAATGGGTGGTGGTCTGGCTTCGGTGCTGACCAAGAAAGTTCCTGGCATGTCCGCAACGGCTGAAGTGACGGGTGGTTCGGTTGATAACTTGAAGCTTATTGGCTCTGGCAAGCCTTATCTGGCATTTTCAATGGCTGATGCCGCCAAAGATGCCCAGGATGGCAAAGACAAGTTCGCTGGTCGTAAGGTGGATGTGAAAACACTTTTGGTTCTTTACCCCAATCGTATGCATGTAGTGACTGTTGACTCAACTGGCATCAAGTCTATGAAAGATTTGAAAGGTAAGCGCGTCAGCACCGGCAGTCCAGGCAGCGCAACCGAGGTGATGGCATTCCGTTTACTCGAGGCTGCTGGTCTGGATAAAGACAAGGACGTTAAGCGCGAACGCCTCGGTGTGGCTGAATCAGTAAACGCGATCAAAGATCGTAAGATCGATGCATTCTTTTGGGTCGGCGGCTTACCAACGGCGGCGGTAACAGACTTGGCAAATACTCCTGGCACCAAGATTGTCATGATCAACCATGCTGATGCGGTTGACGCGATGAACAAGAAATATGGGAATTTGTATTTCAAGGATACGATTCCCAAGGCAACATACTCCGGAATGGCCGCTGACAATACCAATGCATCGGTATCGAATATTCTGGTCGTGAACGGGAAAATGCCAGATGATGAAGCGTACAAAATCACCAAGGCAGTGTTCGACAATATGCAGGAGCTAATGCGCACCCATAGCGAGTACGGGAGCGTAAAACTTGCTAATCAAAAATCTGCCGCAACTCCGTTGCCGTTTCATCCTGGCGCGTTGAAGTATTTCAAAGAGAATGGTCAAAGCGTAGAGTAAAGCTTAAGAGTATTGTCCTGACAACGCACCTTTCGTAACTGAGGGTGCGTTGTTGCTTTATTTAATATTCAATTCATGCAGGCAGAACCATGAGTCAAAACGCAATTGATCGAGAAACCCAGGAAAAGCTTGATGCATTTATCAGGCAGGAAGAGGGGGATGCAAATGACTATCGTGGCCCACTCGCTGTGTTTTTGACGTTGTGTGCAGTCGGTATGTCTCTTTTCCATCTTTATTCCGCTTATTCGATTGTAACGACGCAGGTTTTGCGAACCGTCCATGTAGGGATTGTGCTGTTTTTGGTGTTCTTAAGCTTCCCGATGGCGGCTAGACTGAAAAATCGACTGATGTGGTGGGATGTTATTGCTGCCTTAGTGTCTATTGGGATCGTTTTCTATATTTTGCTTGGAGGTGACGATCTGACCGATCGTAATACCGATCCACTACCTCTAGATATTGCTGTGGGCGTTGTGTTGATTGGTTTGATACTCGAAGGATTGCGCCGCACGAATGGGATGATTCTGGTGGTAGTGACGGGTTGCTTTATTCTGTATGCGTTGCTTGGTAACTATTTGCCCGCACCTTGGACACACAAAGGTTATGACATTGGTCGCTTTGTCGGCTTTATGTATATGACCCTCGAAGGTATCTATGGCACAGCAATTGATGTGTCGGCAACATTGATTATCTTATTTACGATTTTTGGTGCCTTTTTGCAGTTCACCGGTGCTGGCAAATTTTTTATCGATTTCTCTTTTGCCGCGATGGGCGGTAAATCCTCAGGCGTTGGCCGCACGATTGTGCTGTCTTCCTTCTTGATGGGCGGGCCATCGGGTTCGGGCGTGGCGACAACGGTTACGGTCGGTTCAGTTGCAGCCCCAATGCTAGAGAAGGTTGGTTACGAGCGCAATGCCGCAGGTGGCTTACTCGCTGCCGGTGGCCTGGGTGCGATTATTTCTCCGCCAGTCCTAGGCGCTGCGGCTTTCCTCATTGCTGATTTTTTAAAAATATCCTATCTCGACGTTTTATTGATGGCTTGTATACCAACCATCCTTTTCTATCTTGGTTTGTTCGTCATGGTTGAGATTGATGTACGCAAGTACGGCATGAAGAACATACATTTTGAATCTGTTGAAAGTGCATGGAGCTTGACCAAAAAATACTGGTTCCACTTCTTCTCGTTGGTCTCGATTATTGTTTTTATGATGATGGGTTTTTCACCAATCATGTCTGTGTTTTGGGCGACGGTTGTCTCAATCTTTACCAGTATGCTCCGTCGTGACACTGCGATCATTTCATACGATTTGCTATGCGGCCGACAGCCCTTCCTCAAAGGTCTCTATGAGTCTAATCTAGTGAAAGCACTGGCCTCCGGCTCAACGGGTGTGCTAGCTATTGCCGTAACGTGTGCAGGCGCAGGATTAATTGTGGGTACGGTGACCTTGACGGGACTGGGGCTTAAGTTCAGCTCGATCGTCATTGAGTATGCAGGAGGCTCTTTGTTGTTGACTGCGATTTTTACTGCCTTGGTGGTTTGGGTCGTCGGCTTGGCAGTGCCCGTCACGGCCTCCTACATTATTTGTGCCGTTATTGCAGCGCCAGCGCTGATCAATCTGGGTGTACCTGCGTTCGCCGCGCATATGTTTATCTTTTATTACGCGGTGCTGTCCGAAGTCTCTCCTCCAACAGCACTCTCGCCATTCGCTGCCGCGGCGATTTGTAAGGGCGATCCATACAAAACCACGCTGCAAACCTGGAAGTATGTCGCACCAGCGATTTTGGTGCCCTTTATGTTCGTGCTTGGTGACTCCGGTACCAGTTTGTTGTTGATGGGTTCAAC
>JBILJY010000175.1:0-5460 GCA_044376975.1 Burkholderiaceae bacterium
ACGTCGTATAAGTTATGTGCGAGAGTGCTCTTATCGATGCCGCTTCCCATGGTAGCGTTACCCTGGGGATCTAGGTCAATCAACAAGACGCGTTGTTTTAATTTGGCAAGTCCGGCCGAGAGGTTGATCGCCGTTGTGGTTTTGCCCACACCGCCTTTCTGATTCGCGATGCAGAATACTCTCACGGTTGCTGTGATGTTATTGGTCATTTAGTTTCCGTCCGGTGCATCCAAACCAAGCAACGCTGGGCTTTTAACTCTGGAACATGTAAAGGCTCGATGTTTTCAATCGTCCACGCGGTATTTAGAGCAAGCTCAGCAAACTCTTGGTCAGTCGGGCGGGCTTTCATTGCGATGAGATCACCATTTAAAGAGACCCGCGCACCAGAAGTTAGGGCAAAGTCTGAAAGCGATGCAAACGCACGCGAGATCACCACATCATATTGCCCGGTGAGTGTTTCTATGCGTGCGTGTGTCGCGGTGAGGTTCGATAAACCCAACACTCCGCACATTTGACGCACAAACGCCATCTTTTTTTCGACGGCATCGACACATGTTACTTTTGCGGCCGGCAGCATGATGGCTAACACGACGCCGGGAAGTCCTGCCCCCGAACCCACATCAAGAATGGTCGGTTCTGGATGTCCGGACCGATCTGTTGCTCGCTTAAGCGGAGCGACAACGGCTAAGCAATCGAGAATATGCTGAGTGAGCATTTGCTCGGGGTCGCGAATGGCGGTGAGGTTATAGCTCCGGTTCCACCGCTGCAATTGTTCTATATAGTCGAGCAATTGATTTAATTGCTGGCGCTTTACGACCAGACCCAACGCTTCGCACGCCTGATTGAGGCGTTCAGCGTAGGTTCGGCTTTCTAGTTCTGTTTGCATTACTTTGTGGCGGCAGCTGCGCCGTAATGATGGCGTTTTAAGTGGATCAGCAGCAAGGAGATTGCGGCAGGCGTGACTCCAGAAATGCGCGATGCTTGACCGACGGTTTGCGGACGATGCGCTTTGAGCTTTTGTCGGACCTCAAAAGAAAGGCTTGTTATTCCCTCGAAGTCGAACACGTCGGGAATTTCCTGGTCCTCATAGGTCTGCTGGCGGTCAATTTCTTCTTGTTGACGCGCAATATATCCTTCGTATTTGATTTGAATCTCGACCTGCTCAGCAACCTCTCCGGGAGGAACACCCTTGGGCAAATCCACACCCTCATGATAGGCCATTGCCATCAACGATTGATAAGAAACGTTTGGCCTCTTTATTAAATCAGATAGTAAGTACTCGCGCTCAATTTCTTTGCCCAAGACAGCTCGTGCGCTGTCTGAAGGCATCATCCGAGGATTAACCCATGTTGAGCGCAAGCGCTGGACCTCTTTTTCAACGGCCTCGCGCTTTCGGCTAAACGCATCCCAACGCAGGTCGTTCACTAAACCAAACTGTCTACCCTGTTCGGTCAGGCGCCAGTCGGCATTATCTTCGCGCAAGCTTAGGCGGTATTCAGCACGCGAGGTAAACATACGATAGGGCTCAGTGACACCTTTTGTTACGAGGTCATCCATCAAAACACCCATATAGGCTTGATCACGACGCAAGATGAACGGCGTTTCCTCACGGGCGAAGCGGGCAGCGTTGATGCCGGCGAGTAAGCCTTGAGCGGCAGCCTCTTCATAACCCGTTGTGCCATTAATTTGCCCAGCAAAAAACAAACCTGCGATAAGCTTTGTCTCTAGATTTTGTTTTAACTCTCGAGGGTCAAAATAATCATATTCAATGGCGTAACCAGGGCGAATAATGTGCGCCTGCTCTAACCCCCGCAAAGAGCGAATTAACTCAAGCTGTACATCAAACGGCAAACTAGTGGAAACGCCATTTGGATAGATTTCGTGGGTATCGAGCCCTTCAGGCTCGAGAAATACTTGGTGTGCGTTTTTATCCGCAAACCGATGGACCTTATCTTCGATTGATGGACAGTACCGCGGGCCGATGCCTTCAATAACGCCGCTATACATTGGCGATCTATCTAACCCTCCCCGAATAATTTCATGTGTCCGTTCATTGGTATGTGTCATCCAACAAGAGACCTGTCTTGGATGCATCGCTGCAGCGCCAAGATAGGAAAAAACCGGCACAGGATCTATATCACCAGGCTGTTCCTCCAATATTCCAAAATTAATGCTGCGACCATCAATTCTTGGCGGGGTCCCCGTCTTCAGCCGCCCTTGTGGCAGACGCATTTCTTTCAGTCGACGGCCTAGGGTTGAGGCAGAAGGATCCCCAGCTCGGCCTGCAGAGTAGTTATCTAGCCCAACATGAACGAGACCATTAAGAAACGTTCCTGCCGTCAATACTACGCTACGGGCCTTAAAGGACAAACCTGTTTGCGTGACTGCGCCGCAAACGCGATCTCCCGCTAACAATAGATCATCGACCGCTTGCTGAAACAACCACAGGTTCTCTTGATTCTCTAGTCTGCCACGAATCGCTTTTCTATAAAGAACTCGATCTGCCTGCGCGCGGGTCGCTCTAACCGCCGGCCCCTTAGAACTATTCAGTATTCGAAACTGTATTCCAGCCTCATCCGTAGCAATGGCCATTGCACCACCGAGCGCATCAACTTCTTTAACTAAATGTCCTTTACCAATTCCACCAATTGATGGGTTGCAAGACATCTGACCGAGGGTTTCTATGTTGTGCGTCAACAAAAGGGTTTTCGCACCACTGCGTGCGGCAGCTAGCGCAGCTTCAGCTCCAGCATGGCCGCCACCAACAACGATGACATCGAAAACAGTGGGGTAATTCATTTGCTTTAGGGGTGTTTGGGCTTACGTGGGGAGTGGATTATAGACCGAGCTATAAATTCCGGCGATGTTTCACGTGAAACATGATAATTAATGGTTAGCCTCTGTGCATAACTTTGTGGGCATCTTTGTTAGAAGCCGCTCACTAATAATAAAACACGGGTGACACCTCGACAAACGGGGGTTTTGCTAGTTCGTGAAACTACCATCTGTCTGTGGACAACCGCCTACTTCTGCTTAGGTTTGTTTTATTGTTTCACGTGAAACAATGCGCTTATGTGTTCCACCTTTGCTTTGCAGTGGATATATCTGTAGATAAGTCTGTGACTATCTTGTTAGTAACTAGTGAATAACGTTGGATAACGCTATTTTTTTAGCGCGCCAAGGTTTTGACAATACCTAGAAATAAAATATACATATAGCGGGCCTGTGACCAACACGACCCCTGCCATTCGAAAGACCTGAAACGCGGTTACTAAGGGAACCCCGAGCTGCAGGACTTTTGCTGTAATCGCCATTTCCGAAATGCCACCAGGCGCGACCCCAAGCATCAAGGCAACGGTAGGCATCCCAGAAACTATGTGCAAAAGATTGGCTAGTCCGAGAGAAAGAAGAAGCGCTGTCGCGGTATACGCAAAAACCACCGCCAGAAACCGCGGCGCCGTCTTAAAAAAGCCTGGTCGGAATCTATCCCCCAGCCCCCACCCGACACTCAGCTGTGCGGCCCTGGATAGCCATTCTGGTATTGCAGAAAACTCTACGCCGCCAACCGTTAAACCAATGGTTAAAAACATGGGCCCTAACACCCATGCGTTTGGCATCTTCATTCGCGTCGCCACAAAAACACCTATTGCGGTCAAACCAAATAACTGAAGTAGCCCGACAGACGAGATATATTTAGGGCCTGACACAAACGAATCTGTGCCTGTAACGCCTAGCCATTGCAAAGCAAAAGGCACTATCACGACGACTGTAATCAGCCTCAAGCTGTGAGCACTTGCTACCAAATCAGGCCTTACCCCGTAACGTTCTGCTAAATTGGTCATCTCAGCCGCACCACCAATGGCGGAAGAAAACCAGGCGGTTTTGAGATCTACAAAAGCAAAACGGCGCAATAAGAAGGTTCCGTAAAACGCTAAACCTATTGCAAATAAAAACCCAGTTATTACTGCAACGAGATGGCCTGTCAAAACACCCACAACATGGCTGGTGAAATATAACCCTAGTGATACTCCTATGACCCATTGCCCAACACTTCGAAACAGCGGCACGCTCGCTATCGGTCCCCCAGCAAGTCTAATCGCTGCGATGAAGAATAAGGGTCCCAGAGTCCAGGGTATTGGTATGTGCGCCGCCTGTGCCGCGTAAGCCCCAATAAGAGAGACCACTAGCCCCAAGGCGACTTTCAAGCTTGTATTCACTACGGCGCGACCATTTAAAAGTGCGTATTATCTTGAGCTAACTCTTCTACTTCTACCAAATTAAACCATGCAAATCACGTCCAAACTTCCTGACGTCGGCACCACCATATTTACCACCATGAGTAAGATGGCGCTTGACTATAAGGCTATCAACCTCGGACAAGGTTTTCCTGACTTTAATACTGACGAGAAACTACAAGCCTTAGTTAGCAAGGCCATGGCCGATGGTTTTAACCAATACCCAGCCATGGCTGGCGTTCCTGTTTTGCGAGACGTCATTCACCAAAAAGTGAAAACTCTCTATGGGCGCTCTTACGATGTCGACAGCGAAATTACGATTACAAGCGGTGCAACACAAGCCATCATGGCCGCAGTACTGGCGAGTGTTGGTGCTGGCGACGAGGTTTTGGTATTAGAGCCTTGCTATGACTGCTATCTACCTGCTATTCGCTTGGCTGGCGCTAAAGCTGTCACTGTCCCTATGGTGTCGCCAACTAACACCACTCCGCTTTTCAGTATCGACTGGACTCGCGTTAAAGAAAGCATCACCTCACACACCCGTTTACTCATTATTAATTCGCCACATAATCCGACTGGTGCCGTTCTTACAGAATCGGATCTTGACGCGTTAGAACAAGTCGTTCGCGATACTCAGATAATGATTTTGTCTGACGAAGTCTATGAACACATTATTTTCGACGCCGTATCTCATCTTAGCTTGTCCTCTAGGCCGGGCTTAGCAGAGAGAGCATTTGTTATCTCGTCTTTTGGTAAAACGACCCACACAACTGGTTGGAAAATTGGGTATTGTTGCGCTCCAAAAAATATGACGACAGAATTGCGAAAAGTGCACCAATTTATGGTGTTTACTGTTCCGTCTCTTTTGCAATACGGCTTGGCGGCTTACACGGCAGATTCAAGTACTTACCTAACGCTTCCAGATTTTTATCAACGCAAGCGTGACCATCTTGCTGCTGGGCTAGCTCAAACGCGCTTTAAAGTTCTTCCAAGCCCTGGCACCTTTTTCATGCTTGCTGACTACAGCGATATCTCCGATTCAACAGAGTCAGATTTCGCGATCTGGTTAACGCAAAATCATGGCGTGACGGTCATTCCAGTTTCCGCTTTTTATGAAAGTCCGATGGCCCCATCATCGAATCATCATATCGTCCGTTTCTGTTTTGCTAAAAAAGACACCACGCTTGATCAAGCAATTGAACGATTAACGAAGATTTGATTTAAG
>JBILJY010000027.1:0-19137 GCA_044376975.1 Burkholderiaceae bacterium
GATGGTGACATTACCGCCTTGGCCTGATTGTGTTGCCGATGCGCTGATCTTTGCATTTGCATCCACATTGACGGTGTTGGTAGCCGCGATACTGACTGAACCACCACCGCTCGCTCCATTCGCTCGCGTCTTTGAAGCCGATTCAAGTGTGATCCGATCACCTTCAAGGATGATTCGCCCACCACGGCCTGCACCCGAACCATCTGCGCTCGCACTTGCGATCGGCAATGACGCAGACTCATCCACGACTAACGTGCCACCCTGTTTAATTACGCCTCCAACGAGTTGATTTGTTGCTCTGGCAGAAAGAATGATCAGTCCACCCGGCGCCTCGACAGCACTTTTATTCTGGATCAATGTTGCAATATTGCTTGGGGTGGTCGTAATACTTGTCAGCTTTGAAGATGAGTCGAAATTAAGAACAATCCGCTCACCGCTCGCCATGACGACCGTGCCCATTCGTGCAACGATCACACCATCGTTGCGCACCTCCGGCGCAAGTAGCGCCACATACCCCTTCAAACTAGTCTGAATCGTCCCACGATTCACGACCTTACCGCTTGCCCCATTGCGCTCGTACTTTGGGCTGCCTGCCATGTAATCGTCGTTTTTGACGTTGTGGGTCGTAGCAACAACCGCCCCCACATCCAAGCTCGCATTTTTTCCGATGTAAACACCCGCGGGATTAACAAGTACAACCTCGCCTGGCGCATTGATTTTGCCGTGGATAGCGCTGGGATTAGGATCAGAAATACGATTGAGCGTCGATGCATTCGCGTTGGGCTGATTAAAGTTAACCGTCGCGTCCTTACCAACGTTAAACGTATTCCAGTCAACGACTGCCCGTTGACTACTCTGATTAACATTCAATACGGGAGCACTGCGCGTACCTCCAGAAGATACATTTGCCACACCTGCAGCAACCTTTGCTCCCTGTGGAACGACATTTGGAAGTGGCGCCGGCGGAGCGGCGTGCAACTCAAAACACCATAACAAACTCAAGGCGATCAATAAGCATGATCGCTTTGAGTTTACATAGGTGATTGAGTTGTTCATCTACGCTAAAAAGGAATGCTAGCGGTTAGCCAGAAACGATTGGGGTTATACGAACCATCTTGATCAGCACCGCTTGCTGTTGGATTCGGATTTGCGCCAAGTCGTCTTGCCCAAATTAAGTTCATCGTTCCCGGAATAGAAGAACGCAAACTGATTTGCAAACCATAGCCAGACAAGTTAAAGGAGTTCAATGCACTTAAAGGATTTCCTTCATCGCCCGTCAGGTTTCGCTTATTTTGCGTGATTTGTCCCCAGTCGTAGAATGCCGCAACGGTGATCTGCTCAGCGACTTGATAACGCAACTCGACATTCAACATCTTGCCCTCACTCCCGGAACCTTCATTGCTTGGGTAAGCCCGAACACCGTAAGGTCCACCGAGAAAAAATTTCTCTGAGGAATCAAGATTTTTGCTCGCAAATTGGCCCGAGGCGGCAACATAGAAACTCGTCTTATCCGTCAATGTTTGAGTTCTATTCAGACTCCATCGCAAACGCGAGTAACCCCCACTCGTTTGATACCCACTTTGGTCATATGCGTAACTCGGAGACTGCGAAAGGCCCACATTACCTAAGCCTAAATTCAACGAGCCCGTGGTTGAACCGCCTCCGCCCCAACCGTCATACTGATTGGCATTGACACTTAGATACAAAACCTTTATCCGATAGTCGCTGGTAGTGGCGAACTCACCGTCCGCACCTCGGGACTGATTATTGAAATATTTTTGATTAAACTCTGCGTTTAAGTAGACGTTACGCGTTCGAGTTCGAACTAATGGGTAGAGCGCAGTCACACCTAAGACTGTCGATGATCCCTTGGGCTCAGTCGCTGCAAAATCACTCAATACGTTCCTGTACGTCATGTAACTAACATTGGCCCCAAGGCGGAAACCCGATGCACCAACTGGTGCACTATAGGAAAGCCGACCGTACTGACTGCCTGAGGAATAAAGAGCCAACACTTGCAGCTGATCACCCAAACGTAAAGGGCTAGCAAATGATAAGTTGGCAAGAGCCTGATTCTGCCCTGTAGAGCGCGCTCCATAATTGTTTGCAGTGACATCTCCTGAATACCAGCTGCGGGGCGTTACTTTCAAACGGACATTCGTTTCGCCATCACTTTCACCCGCTTCCAACGCACCTTGGACCGTGACGCCAGGCAAATCATCAGCCAGCAATAAGCCCCGATCGAGCGCTTCTAGGGACATCTGTTTCCCAACGACCTGACCTCGTCCAACAAACTTCTTTATCGTATCCAACGGGACCCGTATTCCCCCGCCAAGTTGCGCGTCATCGAGAACGATGCCACCAAACTTTGCCTCCGTCACTTGGATGGTGATTTCACCCTCACTGACATCCTGTCGAGGCAAGGTAGTATTCGCCAAGAGACCCTGATCTTGATAGACGGCCGCAATTTCATCCGCAATGCTCTGCAGCTTTGCCGGAGTGAGGTCCAGTCCGATATATTTCACAACAACCGCCTGCAAAGCACTCTCATCTATCGAGCGATTACCGACAAAGCGAAAACGCTTGACTGGAATAGTTTGCTCTGTTTGCGCGCCAACTTCAGCTGCGCTCGCGGCGGGTGTCGGCGCCACATCTGGAAGACGTGGTGCATCGACACTCTCTTGGCGCTCAATCTGGCGAAGGACCGACCCTGCATCAGGAAGTGACTGTGCGCTGGCGTCTGTACAGGCAACACCTATCCAGCACGCCAAAATAACTGCGCGCACAATTCCATCGACCACGTTGATACGGACTAATCCGTCAACAGTAGCCGGCATGTGTACCCTCTGCTTTCCGTCATGCAATTCAGTATTGAAACGCCCGTCACTTAACGTCTGAACCAGACGCTAATTGAAGGCGATGCGGTATCTCCTGAAAAAATACTGGGTAAAATACTGCCAAGTTAACAAGTATCGCCTAAAGCAGGGGCAGCCACTGAAGAGCTAAGAAATATTTTTCTATTTAATTGTGAATAATGAGTTTGCGTTGCTAAATATAATTTTATATTAAGAATAATTTATATTTAGCCGAGATTTCGCACTGATTCAGTGCAAAACCGTTGATGTCATTCCATCAACATCTTGCTCAGACCGTCGCTGCGTTTGGGCGATCAAGGGGGTGAACCACCCTGCCTGATTGACGAGCGGGAAAAGCAACGCCTCCAATCCCTTCGCCAAACCGGCGGACAGGTTCACATTGATTTGACCCACATCTCGCGCAAAAAAAATAAACCGTGCCTCCGTGCGAGTGCGTTGACACTCGGCATTTTCAATAAGCAGCGGTCGATCGTCACGAACGCTAGGAGGCTTTGGATTGGCACTCTCCTCAGTGGAGGCCACAGGTTCTGGAGTAGCATTGTGAACGACTGGAAACTCAAGTTCAGTAATGTTTTCTAGAATGAAACGACAAATGCGCCGCGTGAGTGCTAGAACCAAGCTCTGTTCAAACCCAAAACTAACTCGCATCACCATGCGATCTTCAGCGTCGACATATGTGACCTGTATTTGCGTAATATTCATAGGAGATCTTTACCCCTCACACGTGCGCAAAAAATGAACCCATTCAATCGATACTTCAGTCAGTTCAGAATTCAATAGTAGATCAAAGCACGTAAACATTTTGTCTCATCACACATGAATCTTCGTATCTATCGCGCTGTCGGTTTCACAGGCATCGCACAAATTCTTGCCAGCGCAGGCTCTCATTACCTCCCTGCTGTCACCGCCATCCCAGCGAGCAAAGACCTTGGTTTGTCCCCCGCGACGATATTCGCGGCCTTTTCTTTGGCGCTTTGCGTCTCTGCTTTCGCGGGTCCCTATGTGGGTCGACTCGTTGACCGCTTCGGTGGAAGGCCCGTTCTAATGATGTCGAGCGTATCGTTTGCAATCGCGCTCACATTATTAGGTTTTTCCCAAGGACTGCTGTCTGTACTCATCGCCTATGCAATCTTAGGCTTTGGCATGGCCTGTGGACTGTTTGAAGTCGCCTTTGCAACAATCGTTCGACTATTTGGCAAAGAGTCGCGTAATCCAATCACTGGCGTCACGCTCATCGCGGGCTTCGCGAGCTTAGTGGGCTGGACAACCTCGGTGTACATAGAGTCCAAATTTGGCTGGCGTGGCACGTGTTGGTTCTGGGCTGCCACGCACATTCTCATTGGCTTACCAGTCAACGCACTGGTACCCAAACCGGATGCCACACCGACAACCAAACCAGCACCTAATCCAGAGCCAGCAGTCCCAGTTGCGGGAACAACCACAACAACGACTCTGTCTACAAATCAGAATGCTCCTGGCAAATACACCGGCGTGCTGCTTGCCTTTGTATTTGCGGCCAGCTCATTTGTGGGCATGGGCTTGATGACACACATGCCGCGCATGTTGGAGGGCATCGGTGTGCCGCTCGCGGTCGCCTTTGCCATTGGTGCTTTTGTGGGACCATCGCAAGTTTTAGGTCGCCTACTCGATTTCTTTTTCATGCGTCGCTGGCATCCATTAATCAGCGCCCGAATAGCTGCGTTTGCACATCCTGTTGGCGCAACGCTGCTCATGATCTTTGGCGCACCGGTCGCCGCACTATTTGTTGTCCTGCATGGCATCGGCAATGGGATTCTCATTATCTCGCGCGGGACGCTACCACTTGCTATTTTTGGGACGCGTGGTTACGGTCAACGCCAAGGTTGGCTAATGATGCCCTCTAAATTTGCACAAGCGGCTGCGCCCTTTCTCTTTGGTCTAGCCGTGACCGAGTGGGGTTCAGGGGCCTTATGGCTGTCCGGAGGACTTGGCATCGGAATCTTTGCTGCACTATGTTTAATATCAAGCAAGTACAAACCAGATTAAAGACAAGACACACTGAAAAATGAGCAATCAATCAACTGACACAATTCGTTCTGTACCGCTCTACAAGAAAGATTTTTCTTTTTTTGAAGCGGTAACCTTACGCTGGGCAGATAACGATTCTTATGGGCATGTCAACAATGCTCACTACTATTCATTTTTCGACACGGCAGTCGATGCATTCTTATTGCATTACAACCTGCGACCGTACATTGCCGGGCCCTACCAGACGCTAGTGGTAGCCTCAGAATGTCGCTACTTCAGTCAGGTATCGGCGCCGGGCACGATTCAGGTGGCTGTGCGTCCTGGTCGCCTTGGACGCAGCTCGATAACCTACGAGGTTGCGGTCTTCACAGCGGACTCAGAGCAAGCCGCAGCTCAAGGTCTTTTTGTGCACGTCTGTGTAGACCGGCAATCACAACGTCCGGAAGCCCTACCTGAGCCGTTCTGCAAAGAAATCGGGAGACTGAAATCGATGTGATCTCAGCCTCTTAGCCATAAAACTTGAGTGCATCCTTTTTATAACTACTTTCATCTCGTAACTCAGTTTTTCTTATATATTAGTTTGAAGCACCCTTGTGCCCTTTTTACCAACGGTATCGACAGTTCGTCGCGCCAGCGGGTAAGATAAACCTCATTGAGTCCGTTGTAGAAAAAGGATGACTGAGACATGTCACACGTGGTCACAAAAGAGCAAGCGCTCAAAGAACGTCACTATTACAAGCTACCTAATGGAACGGATACTTGGATATCCTCCTGTGTCGGGATGAACTCTGTTGAGCGCCGGGCAAAAAACATGCCTCCGAGAGCCCCCGAGGCTTTTCCCCCACCACTGGAGCCGATCGCCTTTCTAGTTGAACAAGGCGCCAACTCATCGATTCCCGGTCACTACCATCAAGCGGACCAGTTTCAAGTGTTTGTTTCCGGTGAAGGAAAGTTTGGAATCAAGCCAATCGAAGGCATGACTGTGCACTACGCAATGGCCTTCACCCCCTATGCTCCGATTCATGCGGAAGGCACGAATATCGAGTACTACACCTTGCGCAACGGCTGGGATCCTGGTGCGCGCTGGATGCCCGAACACAAAGAGGCACTGAAAGGCAAGACCAAGTCCTACCGACATGGCCTGGGATTAATACCCGCGCTGATTGGCGATACCGACGGTCCAAAGAATATTGATGGAATCAAAACACATGCCGTCGTTCCAGCCGAGGCTGACGGACTCGGTGCGACACTATTCCAGACTACCTCAGCACAAGTCATTTCTGGTCCAGCACCGGACACTGGCCGCGGTCAATACTGGATGGTCTTGCGTGGCGCCTGCACCATCAATGGCGAAGATGCCTTTGAGCGCTCATTAATTTTTTTCGCCCCCACAGACAAAGCCCCCGTCGTGCAATCCTCGAGCACTGGTGTTGCGATTATGTGTATGCAGTTCCCTAAGCGTGAAGGCGCATAGAATCACACGTTCGTAAAAAAAGGCGCCTTCAGTGAGGCGCCTTTTTTAATTAACGACCTTTGAACTGCGCAGGGCGTTTTTCCATAAAAGCCGTCCGGCCTTCTTTGAAGTCTTCGCTTGCAAAGCAATTCTTCACCATCTGTACCGCACGCTCCATATCCTGCTCATCCGGATGCGAACACACTTGGCGAATATTAAATTTACTTGCTGCAACAGTTAACGGTGCGTTCTCACCAATCATTTTGGTGTACTGATCGACGACGGCGTCGATCTCGTTACCGGCACAGACGCGAGAGACAAAGCCCATTCGCAACGCATCTGGCGCATCAAAGCGACGCGCCGTCACAAAAATATCGGTGGCATTCGCCAACCCAATAATGTCTGTAAAGCGTTTGATACCTTTGTGACCATACCCTAAACCTAAGCGTGCGGCAGGCATCCTAAAGGTTGCGTCTTCGGAGCAAATCCGAATGTCACAAGCGGCCGCTAGGCCTAAGCCACCACCAAAACAAAAACCACGAATCTTGCCAATGATGGGCTTGGAGCACTCAAGCGGCGCAACCATCGAATCGGCTACCGCGTTGTCGTAGTCGTCTTGCGTCTTTGCTGAGCTACGAAGCTTGTCGAACTGCGAAATGTCTGCGCCCGACACAAAGGCCTTATCACCCACACCCGTAATCACAATAACCCGCACTTCTGGGTCAGCATCAAAAGCCCGGATCGCTTTTGGCAAATCGGTCCACATCTGCACCGACATGGCGTTCATCTTGGTAGGGTTGGAAATCGTAATCGTGCCAACAGCACCATTTTTTGCAGTCAAAATCTCGGCCATGAGGGACTTCTCCAGTTATAGTTGTTCACATAGTAGTATCCCTTGCAATAATACTGAAAGCAACTTATAAAACCGTTTCTAGCCCCAAAAAAACAACAAGACTCGATCCAATTTTTCGTAATCCTCTCTGATTCACTTCCAACAAAGCCATGTCAAAAATTCAAGCTTCATCTGCCCTGTCAAACCTCAAAGTTTTGGATATGTCTCGTGTTCGCGCGGGTCCAAACTGCGTACGTCTCTTAGCCGACTTTGGCGCCGACGTGATCCGCATCGAACCTCCCAAAGGGGTCGACCCCAACGAAGGCATGTTTGCAGCGAATCGCGAAGGGGGTGATTTTCAAAACCTCAACCGCAACAAGCGGGCCATGACCTTGAACTTGAAGAAGCCTGGTGCGCTTGATGTCATGATGCGTTTAGTTAAAACCGCTGATGTGGTTGTAGAAAACTGGCGCCCAGACATCAAAAAGAAGTTGGGCGTCGATTACGAGTCACTCGCAAAAGTGAACCCACGGATCATCCTGGCCAGCATCTCCGGCTACGGCCAAGAAGGCCCCTATTCCTCGCGTCCCGGTTTCGATCAGATCATGCAAGGCATGGGCGGATTGATGTCAGTCACCGGCATCCCCGGTCAAGGTCCAGTGCGCGCAGGTCTAGCTGTTGCGGACATGAGCGCAGGCCTCTACGCCGGCATCGGTATTTTGACCGCACTGCTTGAGCGCGAACGTTCAGGTAAAGGCCAGTGGGTGCACGCATCCTTGCTGCACGCACAAATCGCGATGATGGACTTCCAGGCTGCGCGCTACCTTAATGAAGGTGACGTCGCAGGCCAGGCAGGCAACGATCATCCTACATCGAGTCCCATGGGATTGTTTGAAGCGAGTGATGGTGTGTTTAACCTTGGTGCTTCAGGCCAAGGCAACTGGGTCCGTTTGTGCGAGCTGATGCAACACCCAGAGTGGATGAACGATCCTGACTTCGCTAACGAAAAAACACGCGCGGTAAACCGTGCGAAGTGCAACAAGGTACTGAACGAAGTGTTCCGTACCAAAACGGTTGCCTACTGGGTGGAATCTCTCAACAACGCAGGCGTGCCTGCCGGTCCGGTCTACAACGTGCCGCAAATGTTTGCCGATGAGCATGTCCAGCAGTCGAACATTTCAAAAATGGTCAATGACAAAAACGGAAAACAAAAAGGCTTTATTACACAGCCCGCAGTGTTGAGTCGTACCCCCGCCGATGTCGTGACCACCGCTCCGCAGTGGGGTGAGCACACCGACGAGGTCTTGGGAGAAGTTGGCTACTCAGCCGACGAAATCGCCAAGTTCCGCGAACAAGGCGTTGTCTAACGTCGTTTAGACTTCGTCAACGACGGGGTTGGACAACACACCAATCCCGTCGATTTCGATTTCAATGATATCGCCCTGCTTCATGAAGACTGGTGGCTTTCTCGCGTAGCCGACACCAGCAGGCGTTCCAGTAATGACCACATCACCGGGCTCTAAGGTCATGCACTCTGTGATCAGGACCAAAGTCTCAACGATGCCCCACAAAAAGTTTTTGGTATTGGCATCTTGCATGATCTGGCCATTCAAACGCGACTGAATCCGCAAACCATCCGCAGCGCGCGGCAACTCATCGGGTGTCACGAGCCAAGGGCCAAAGGCGCCAGTACCGTCAAAGTTTTTACCGATCGTCCATTGTGTCGATTTACGCTGATAGTCACGCAAACTGCCGTCATTAAATGCGCTATAGCCCGCCACATAGTCCAAGGCATTTTGCTCGGTAAGATGGCGCGCTCGCTTACCCACAACGAACGCCAATTCCGCTTCGTAGTCGAACTTATCTGAGACCTTAGGGCGAATCATCGGTGCGTGATGCCCCACCATAGAGCTTGCACCGCGCATAAAGAATGCCGGATACTCTGGGCGTGCATGACCACCCTCAGCAGCATGGTCTGCGTAGTTCAAGCCAAGGCAAATAATTTTGCTGGGCTTATCCACCAACGGAATAAAGTTCACACCTGCCAGCGGTTGGATCACAGCGTTCGATGCTTGAGCAAGCTGAGCAACACGATCCATCGCGCCCGCTGTCTCGATGATCTCAAGCAAGCTTTTCGGCAAAGCCGCATCGGTCGCACCTAAATCGATAAACTCTTTAGCATCAGGCGCACGCAGCAAACCTACTCGCTTCTGTTTGTTTTTATCTTGATAGCTAAATAAACGCATGTCGTGCTCCGTTGTTATATGGACATAGACCCAAATCTATCAGAAAGCGAGCCACCAGCACAGTCCGCTCAAGCCATCCAAAGCCAAACACCGACAATAATCCCCAGACCTATGCGGTACCAGGCGAATACTCGGTAAGTGTGCTTTGAAACGAACGCCAATACTGCGCGAACGACGAGCAGCGCACACAGGAAGGCACTCATAAAACCCACAGCAATCGCAAGTATGTCTTGTTGGCTAAGTAAGCCAGCGTGCTTATAGGTGTCGTAGAGCGCGGCCGCGAGCATCGTCGGCATGGCGAGAAAGAAAGAAAACTCTGTTGCCGTCTTGCGTTGAATACCAGACAACATGCCACCAATAATGGTGGCACCCGAACGCGAAGTTCCAGGCACCATCGCCAAACATTGTGCACATCCCACCGCCAATGCCTGTTTCCAGCTAATTTGCTCCAGCGTACGGGCCTGAGGGCGCGCCTCAAGCGCAGCGGCCGCGGCAGGAGAGCGACGGCGCTCAACCCACAACATGATGAAACCACCGAGCACCAGTGTGACCGCAACAACGCCAGGGTGAAAAAACAAGGCCTTGATCATTTTTATAAATAGCAACCCAATGATCGCTGACGGCAAAAAGGCAATCAATAGATTACGTGTAAAGGCCACTTCGACTGGATCTAAACGCAAGGTCCCGACAATCATCTGTACTAAACGCTGTCGAAAAATCCACATTACCGCCAAGATTGAACCCAGCTGGATCACGACCTCAAAGACTTTTGCCTCATCAGATTCAAAATTGATCCAGTTGCCAAAGAGAATCAAATGTCCTGTGCTTGAAATAGGTAAAAATTCAGTTACGCCTTCCAACACACCCAGGAAAAACGCTTTGAGCAAATAAATTGTTTGATCAGTCATGAAAATTTAGGATGACCTAATAAGCTTACGGACGGGGACTTGCAAACGTTTGGTGCGATACATAGCGACCTTCCGGCGTAACACGCGCCACTACAATATCGCCCACACCAATGGCTTGTCCGGTGAAGGCCGCAATATTGACGTGATGTGTGACATAAACAAGTGGTTGCTTTGGATACGCTTTTAAGTTGGACGCAATCAAACTTTGTAATGCGCGATTTTGCATATCGCGCCGGCTCATATCACCAAAAAAAGAACCAAGTGCCGCTTCAATCTGGACCGGTCCTTTATTCATCAAAGTAGCCGTATCAATGCAACGACACCAAGCGCTGCTAAACATCTTCGCGCTCTGAATCTTTCGGTCTGCAAGCCACTGCCCAATTGCAACCGACTGTCTGCGACCGTACTCTCCCAGATTGCGCTGACTTGCACATTGGTCCAACTTGTATCCAGAAGGGTCACTTATACCAGGCGCGTCGGCGTGCCGAATCATCAGAACATGCTGACCATCCGTCAAGTCTGCAAGCAGATCCGCTTGAGCAACACCAATGGCACTCACCCAGAACACGAGCATCAAAAATAATTTTTGTAGAACATTCACAGGATAACTGTTGCGCATACCGATCACACCTTATTCTTAGGATCGCCGTTCGAACTGTCGCAACTGTTTTGAATACCAAAACGGCGACACAGCCAAAATCACATTCATCATCGAGAAAATAATACTAGCCTTGTAGCCTCCCGAGAAGTCATAGATTAAACCGGAGATCATTGCACCAGCGGCTGCACCTAACGACATACAGGCATAGATGGCACCGTAAATAGTCGCAAGGCCATGGCGAGGAAAGAGCTTGGTACAAAGCCCAGACACAATCGGTCCTCGCGCACCTTGAGCGATGCCAAAAAACACGACAAAGGTCATCAACAACCATTGAGATGGGAAATAAATCAGGCCTAATAATGCGCAAAGACCGACCGAGGTACAAGTAAACGACAACGTCGCAGTCCACCGTGCGCCAAAGCGATCAGCCAAACGGCCGGCGGAGCTCACGCCCACCACAGAAAGAACTCCCGCGATACCGAAAGCGCTTGCTGCCTCCAGGGCAGAAAACCCCACACTCACTAAATACGGAATAATCTGCACAATGACGGTATAGACAACAACTGACGTAAAAAAGAAAGCCTGTGCTAAAGCCCAGAAACCTGTTGTCTTCATCGCGCCAAGCAGTGGTGACCCGACTATTTGCTCGGGGGCGGCTCGTATAGGCGCTTCCGTCTTTGCCATTGCTTGAGGAGCCAAGCGTCGACCCGCTCTGATTACGCTCCAGGGCAAGGCTAAGAGCAGTGGCACCAACGCGATCAGTATTCCACCCAACGTGTAGTAGGCATTACGCCAACCAATTACTTCGTTCAGGTATTGAGCAAACGGCACGATCACCAACGTACCTGCACCAAAGCCCGCGTAGGCAATTCCAATTGCGGTGCTTGTGTTGTGTGGAAACCAGCGACTAATCAAACTCGCTGACGGCACCATGCCGAGCGCACCCACACCGATACCGCCTGCAATCCCGACGCACAAATGGAACTGCCACAACTGCGATAAATTACCAGCCAGCAAGTACCCAAGGCCTAGGCTGAGCAACCCCAACAAATAAACAAAGCGTGGACCGCGGCGATCAAAGAGCATCCCAATGAACGGCGCAGACAAACCATTGGAGATCATATAAATTGAATACACGCTCGCAAGTTCGGAGCGGGTCCAACCAAAATCTTTCTCAAGCGGAAGCAAAAAAGTAACGTACGCGTCACCTACTCCCCGACCGAGCATGTTGAACAAGAAGCAAATCAACAGCACAATCACTGCCATCCTGGCATCGGATGGGCGCTGCTCGATCATGCGGGACGGCACTTCATAAAGCCCGAACGGCGGCAGATGCACACTACTTCGTCGCGCTGATTGATGCCACGATGCTCAAACTCAACAATCCCTGCGTCACCACGCGACTTGCTCAAGCGCTTAGAGATGATCGTCGTCTCAACACGAATTGTGTCACCATAAAACACAGGATGTGGGAAACGTGTATCCGTCATCCCAAGATTTGCAATGGTCGTACCCAACGTCGTCTCACCAACAGTGATACCAATCACGAGACCCAAGGTGAATAAACTATTGACTAGAATCTGACCGAACTCCGTTTTGGAGGCAAACTCTTTATCCAGGTGCAAGGGCTGGGGATTCATAGTCAACGTCGAGAATAAAACGTTGTCCATCTCAGTGACGGTGCGAGTCATAGAGTGCTTAAAAAGCTGACCCACTTCAAACTCTTCAAAATACAGACCGGCCATCGAATTTCTCCTAATAAGATTTAGGCAAGCCAAGCACACGCTCGGCGATAAAGCACAACACCAATTGGGGACTGACAGGCGCAATACGTGTAATCAATACTTCACGTAGGTAGCGTTCAACGTGATATTCCTTGGCATAACCAAACCCGCCGTGCGTCATCACAGCAGTCTGGCACGCATTGAAACCCGCCTCGCCGGCCAGATACTTCGCGGCATTCGCCTGAGCACCGCAAGACTCACCTTTATCGAAGAGCGTTGCCGCCTGCATCACCATCAGGTTCGCAGCTTCAAGCTCCATCCAGCATGCTGCCAAGGGATGCTGGATCCCTTGATTCTGACCAATCGGTCGATCAAAGACGACACGCTCACGCGCGTAGTTCGTTGCGCGTTTAAGCGCGACCTTTCCAAGACCAACCCCTTCTGCGGCGATTAAGATTCGCTCGGCATTCATGCCATGCATGATGTACTGAAAACCTTTTCCCTCTTCTCCAATACGGTCCGCCACAGGCACCTTCAACCCATCAATGAATAACTCGTTTGAATCAACAGCCTTGCGGCCCATTTTTTCAATTTCATGAACTTTGATGAAGTTACGATCGAAGTCGGTATAAAAAAGGCTCAAACCTTCCGTGTGTTTCTTTACTTCTTCAAGGGGCGTCGTACGCGCCAGGATCAACATCTTCTCTGCAACTTGTGCAGTTGAAATCCAAACCTTGGTTCCACTCAACACATAGTGATCGCCCGAGCGCTCCGCCTTAACTTTAAGCTGCGTGGTATTTAAACCTGTGTTGGGCTCAGTCACTGCGAAACAGGCCCGCTCTGCACCTGAGACCAGAGGCGGCAACATACGCCTCTTTTGCTCTTCCGTACCGAACTGCACAACGGGGTTCAAGCCGAAAATATTCATGTGTACGGCCGATGCGCCACTCATTCCAGCGCCGGATTCGCTAATAGTCTGCATCATGATCGCAGCTTCAGTGATTCCGAGTCCAGAACCACCGTAGGCCTCGGGAATGCAAATGCCTAGCCAGCCATCCTTAGCGAGTGCTTGATGAAAGTCGGCAGGAAAGCCACCGTGCCTGTCTTTCTCAAGCCAATACTGATCATCGAAATGCTCGCAAATCTTAGCGATCGCTTCGCGAATCGTTTCTTGCTCTTGCGATAAGGAAAAGTCCATCACTACACCTCAAATTCAAAACATTGTTCAACTATTATTGTTCGTTGGGTACGAGTGTGACGCCCTGACGCACCATATCGGCGATTTTCTGCTCCGAATAACCTAGCTCGCGCAACACTTCAATACTATGCTCGCCTAGACGCGGTGCATGACGCCCGTGTTCAGGCTGGCTTTCAGTCCAAGTCGTCGGCACGTCAACCATACGAATACGACCCTCGGTCGGATGCTCTTTCCATTTAAAAAACTCAATCGCATTCAAATGGGGGTCGTCGAATATTGTCTCGAGAGTATGCAGAGGCATGGTCGGAATGTCCACAAGCTCTAAGAGCTTGAGCCAGTCCTCAGTGGTGCGCTCGAGAAAGATCTTGGCCACCAAGGCCTGCAAGTCGTTAATGTGTTGAGTACGGATACTTAAATTCTTAAATCTTGCATCCGTTTCAAAAATCTCTGATTGCCCAATCGCTTTAAAAAACGAGGCCCACTGCTTATCGTTATAGATGACCGCACACACATAGCCATCAGAGGTTTTGTAGGGACGTCGCTCTGAGGCCAGCAAACGCGGGTAACCAGGCGGACCGTTAGGTGGGTCAAAGGTCTGGCCACCAATGTGATCGCTCAATAAATGGCTGATCATCGTTTCGAACATAGGAATATCGATCCGCTGCCCAATACCTGTTTTCTCACGGTGATACAAGGCCGCGCACAAGGACGTTGCCGCATACAAACCAACGGTACGATCCACAATATTCGACGGCACATAGCGTGGTACGTCTGAGCCCGCTTGCTTAATGAGCGAAGGTAAACCAATCGCCCCTTGAATCAAATCGTCGAACGCTGGCTTGTGCCCGTAGGGGCCGTCTTGACCAAAACCAAATGTGCCTGCGTACAGGATGCGAGGGTTAATTTTTTTGACTTCGTCGTAGCCGAGCCCGAGTCGCGCCATTGCTTGCGGGCGCACGTTGTAGAGCAAAATGTCAGCCGTTGCGATCAGCTTTTTGATCGCTTCAAGACCCTCTGGGTGCTTAACATCCAACACCATCCCACGCTTGCTGCGATTAACGTGCAAATATAGGGACCCCATCCGTGGGTGCTGCATGGGTCCAACGTCGCGCACCATATCACCCGAGGGAGATTCCACCTTAATGACATCCGCTCCCATATCGCCAAGCAACTGGGCTGCGTACGGGCCCATCAAGATCGCAGTCATATCGACTACGCGTATACCTTTTAGTGGACCACTCATGATGTCACAACCTTTTGAATCGTCATCTCAAGACTTACGCCAATTGCGCCGCGGCAATAATTTTTTTGGCTAACCGCAAATGCGGCATATCTAGCATTTTGCCGTCTAGGGTAGCGACACCAACCTTGCCACTGCTGGCAAACGCGGCAACGACCTTTTGCGCCCACTCTTGCGTGGCAGCATCCGGAGTCATTGCTTGGTTAATCACCGGGACTTGACCAGGATGGATTGCAGCCTTGGCCGAGAAACCATCGCGATAAGCTCGTCGTGTTTCGCGTGTGAGCGCTTGCGCATCATTAATGACGGTAGGGACCGTGTCGATTGCAGGGACACCCGCTGCCGTTGCCGCAAACAAACAGAGCGAGCGCACCAAATTAAAGGGCGAAGTCCATTCCCCGGAACCGTCCTCTTCCTTGTTTGTTAGCGCACCAATGTCGCCGGACAAGTCTTCTGCTCCCCACATCATGCCAGCCAACCTAGGCGTCGCACCGCGATACTCATTCAAACCAGCCAGTGATTCGGCATTTTCAGTCACGATGGCAATAATCGAGGTTAAGTCGTCGCTTTGTGGATACAGATGCTCGAAGGTTTCAAGATAGGCCGAGAGCAACGCAAGATCTTTAGCACCACTCGCCTTCGGCAAGACCACCCCATCTGGTCGACAACGCATGACCGCTGCCAGATCTGCCAGCGTCATTCCGGTACCAAGCGCGTTGACACGCACATACAGTTTGGGTGTCGGCACCGCACTTTGCTTGGTGTGCGTCAGGAACTTGACCAGCTCATCTCGGCCGTCTTGTTTGCGTGCCATAGACACCGCATCTTCCAGATCAAAAATCAACACATCTGCGCCGCTCTGCAAAGATTTCTCAAGCTTGCGCGAACTATCCGCAGGCACAAATAGCAGGGATCGCATTGCAATTCTCCGTTTTTGATCTAGAGGCGTTTAGTGCCACCTAAAAGGTTGAGTTCGAGTATAGCTTGGGTGGCTTGGGCGATAACTAGTCAACACTCTGAGCGGGATTTGCCTGCGTGATGACTCTGCCGGGCGAATGGGGCATCAGCGTGGCCCGGTGTAATGCTGGGGCCACATCTGCTGGATCACCTGTGTATGACTAGCGTAGGCATAACAGCTGTCCACTTTTAAAGGGCGACCGTTGGCATCAACCGGATCGGGGCGTGTGCGGGTGACCGGCCACAATGCCTGATACGCCGCCGTAGCCATTGGCCCAAGCAACTCCATCATGTGGGTACATCCTGCGGCACCTTTTAAATGACCCCGGACGATCTTGCTCCACCCCGCACCAATTCGCTCTCCCTTTAACTTAGCAAGAGTCGAGGGAGCTTCTTTACACACACCGAACGGCGTGGCATCGGACGACGCTGCTACATCATGGATCAAAAAGTGGTCGTCGATGACTAGCCGCACCCAGATATCATGAATATGCTCCCCGGCCGGTTTTTCTACTTTAGCGAGCGGAGCCATAAAGGGTATGGGCTTGGAGTCTTCCACACGGCCCTCAATGTCATACAAACCATCAGCTCTGCGATAAGCGCGCATTGTGATGTGTCTGGTGTGAATTTCTTCGCGTTCAACGGTTGGGACTAAAGGCACGGCATACCTCTCTATTGGATGCGCAGATTTTACGGGTTTCCCCGACCGCGCCATCAGGCACTAAGCCGTGCTTTATTCCGCCGACACGCCCAACAACCTCTCGCGTGCCGCAAGGTAAATCAGTAATATCAAACCGTCATCCTCTAGGCGTACGCATGGCCTCCTTCCTGCAAACCTTCACCAATGTGCGTCGCGATGAGCTATCTCGGACGCTGGTCGCTGGTCTGTTTTTCTTTTTTGTCCTCAGCGCCTTAATGGTGGTGCGTCCCGCTCGCGAAGCGCTTGGCATGCAACGCGGTATCGAGGCCATCCGCTGGCTCTTCTTTGGGACGTTGTTTGTCACGCTCTTAGTTAATCCCATTTTTGGCTGGCTAGTCAGTCGCTTCAAGCGACAAGTATTTATTTCAACGACTTATCTTTTTTTTGCAACTGGCCTACTGGTTTTCTATTTATTGCTAGTCTTGAGCCCTACGCATGTTGGCCAAATTAGTGGGCAAGTGTTCTACGTGTGGTTTAGCGTCTTTAATTTATTTGCCACCATGCTGTTTTGGGCGCTCATGACTGACAGCTTCACCAAAGATCAAAGCGAGCGGTTGTTCGGCGCTATTTCTCTTGGTGGGACACTCGGTGCGATCTTCGGACCTTGGCTAGCGAGTCAACTCGCCAAACCCTATGGGACCGCAAGCTTACTGCTCGTGGCCGCTGGCTTTTTAGTACTCGCAACACTTTGTACCTGGTGGATGTCAACGCTGCGCAAGTCGCTGCACAGCCACGAAACGATCACAACGTCAGACACGCAAATCGATTCGGCGTTAAACAACCCAATCGGCGGCAACGCCTGGGCAGGCCTAGGCGCAGTGCTTCGTTCACCCTTTCTGCTGGGTATCTCAGCTTACGTGCTCATCCTTGCAGTCGTCGCAACGCTACTGTATTTCACACGCTTACAAATGGTGGCTGCCTTAGCACTCGACACCGATACCCGCACCGAGACGTTTGCTCGTATCGATTTCTATACACAAGTGGCAACCTTCATCTTGCAAGGTTTTCTGACGAGCCATTTAATTAAACGCTTCGGCATTGCCTTCACCATGGCGCTTCTACCGCTGACCGTCATATTCGGATTCGTGGGCCTCGCGGTTGTTGGGTCACTTGCCGCACTCATTGCAGCCGAGGCTAGCTTCAAAGCAGTCCAACGCGGGGTGATGCGACCAGCGCGTGAGACCCTCTTTACCAACACGGCGCGCGAAGAACGCTACAAAGCGAAAGCCTTTATCGATACCTTTGTTTACCGGGGCGGAGATGCACTTGGCGCGCAAACAGAGGGCTTACTAAAGAGTCTAGGTATGGGCCTTGCTGGGCTGGCTTGGTTTGCCGTCCCACTTGCTGTTATTTGGATGGCGCTCGGGCTCTGGCTTGGATCCTCACCAAAACACCACTTTCTCAATCGACGCAGGAGCGAAAAATGATGAACCGACGCACATGGCTGCAAACTGCAGTCGCCGCAGCAGGCGCTGCAACACTCCCACAGTCTTGGGCACAGTCCGGGAGCGGGCAACTCATTACGCGCGCTATCCCAACATCCGGGGAGCGCCTACCCATCATTGGTCTAGGGAGTTCGGCTACGTTCGCACAAGTCGCGCGCTCGGAAGATCACGCCGCACTTAAAGCCGTGCTCGCTAAAATGACTGAATTAGGGGGGAAGCTTTTTGATACGGCCCCAAGTTATGGTGCCTCCGAAGAAGTCGCAGGGAAAATTGCCCAAGAGCTCGGCATCAACAAGAAACTATTCTGGGCCACAAAGCTCAATGTTGCCCCGCGCGGCGGCAAAGCCGATGCCGACGCTGCACGCAAACAACTTGAGACCTCTTTCAAGCGCATTGACCGCCCTGTCATCGACCTAGTGCAAGTCCACAACATGGGTGATATTGCGACCCAGTTACCGATCCTACGGGAAGCCAAGCAACAAGGTCGTATCCGCTACCTCGGCATCACGACTACGTTTGGAAACCAGTATGCTGAGCTCATCGAAACGATGCGCACACAGCAGGTGGATTTCATTGGCACTAACTACGCGATTGATGACCTGTTCGCAGAAAAAACCATATTGCCCTTAGCCAAAGAGCGCGGTATCGCAGTACTGGTTTATGCGCCGTTTGGTCGCGCACGCCTCTGGGCTCGCGTAAAAGGACAGCAAGTACCAGACTGGGCCAAAGAGTTCGATGCCACCACCTGGGCACAATTCTTTCTAAAATTCGTTGCAAGCCATCCAACAGTAACGTGCATCACGCCAGCCACCAGCCGTGTTGTAAATATGGCGGATAACATTAGCGGAGGTATTGGTCGCCTTCCCGATGAAGCAATGCGCAAACGCATGATGGACCATATCAATAGTCTACCAAACGCCTAAGACCGCGGCGCATTGTGCTAAATTCTC
>JBILJY010000028.1:0-19129 GCA_044376975.1 Burkholderiaceae bacterium
CGGTATCGCCGTAAGCTGAGCCGAGCCCGCATAAACCAGGAGTGACATGACAGCCGCCGCCGGTGCGGAAAGCCCCGACTTCACCATGGCGACACCCGTGACGATGCCCCAAATTGCCAGCGCAATAAGCCCCGGCGCAATTGCGCGCGCACCCTCAAAAAACGCACGGCGTCTAAGCGTGCGTAGAGCGATCGAATTCAATGGGTCAGCAGCCACGTATCAGTTCAACGACAAACGACAATGCGAAAATTTGAGGGGTTTTATCTTTCGATTGCGCTATTGTAGACCGTGCAGTTGTTACAATCATTGCAACACGTTATTTTCACGAGACGCGCAATGACACAAGCATCTAGCTCCACTGAAAACCAACAAGCGATCATGCTGACGGGTGACGACTTACCCCTGCATTGCCCCGGCCCGAAAGCTCCGCTCTGGAGCATGCATCCACGCGTTTTTCTTGATGTCACCAAAACAGGCATGGCCAAATGCCCCTATTGCAGCACCGAGTACCGTCTGGTGCCTGGTGCGGTTGTGCACGCGCACTAGGCTGCCCACCTTGCCTGTCATCTTTGCCACCCCAGAAGAAGCCGAACTCGCCTTCTACGATGCCCTTGAGCGTGCAGACTTACCTCGCCTAATGCAGGTCTGGGCTGAGGATGAAGAGGTGATCTGTGTACACCCGGGTGGCTTACGTGTCGTTGGGCTACATGCTGTAAAAGAATCCTGGCAAGAAATTTTGGCCAACGGGGGATTACGCATTCGCCCGTCTATGACCGTGTCGTCGCACAGCATGATGGGCGCTGTGCATTCTCTGATCGAGCAAATCTCCGTCAAGAGTGCAGATGGCACAGAAGTTGCACATTGCTATGCAACCAACGTCTATCACAAGGGTCCAACTGGATGGAGACTGGTCATGCATCACGCCTCGGCTGCACCCGTGGAGGCAGGCATGCTCGATCTTCATGACAAACCAGGGCTTCTGCATTAAGCACCCTCTCGTGAGCGCCCATCTCGATCTCTCACCTTGTCCGACTCCCGCTTGGCTACCCGACAGGCAGTCACAAACACTCTTCGGTGCTTTGCTTGCACCTACAAACCGGATCCGTTTTTTTCGTGAGCGCGTCGAAACACCAGACGGCGATTTCATCGACTTTGATTGGAACTCGCCACTCCTTCCTCGCGCCCCCAAACAGGCGCGTGATGCGACGCTGATTCAAACTGCAGCAACAGACTGGCTTGAGGACTCTGGCCGTCAAGCGCTTGGCCTGGCTCAGGCCAGTCCCGCTCTCGTTTTACTGCATGGCCTCGAGGGAAGTAGCAAAAGTCGCTGCGAGCAATCCATCACGCAATACTTTCGGCAGGCGGGCTGGACGGTCGTCGTCGCGCACTTCCGAGGCTGTTCAGGTTTTGCTAACCGTTTAGCACGCGCGTATCACTCGGGAGACTCGGCCGAGATTCGTTTCATCCTTCAGACGGTACGCGCAAGACTTCCCGCAGGGCTCTGGCACGCAGTCGGAATATCCCTCGGGGGCAACGCACTGCTTAAATACTTAGGCGAGTCACCCGCTGAGGTGGCCTGGCTCAAAGCAGCTGCTGCGATCTCGGCACCCTTGGATCTTGTCGCCGCTGGAAACCACTTGTCGGATGATCGCTTCAACCGAGAGATTTATTCACGGCACTTCCTGCGTACCCTTAGGCCAAAAGTGCTCAAAAAAGCGCAAAGATTTCCTGGTGTGATCGACACCCTACGCATCCACCAAGCGCGCACGCTACGAGACTTTGATAATGCCTACACGGCACCGATGCATGGCTTTGCAGATGCCCTTGATTACTGGACACAGTCTTCAAGCATGCGTTGGCTTACTCACATTCGCATTCCCACACTTGTGCTCAACGCGCGCAACGATCCTTTTTTACCGCAGGCTGCCTTGCCAGGCCCACAACTCGGCAGCGCGCAGATAGAGTTTCACCAGCCCGCACAAGGCGGACATGTTGGTTTCGTCACAGGAGGTTGGCCGGGGCATCTTGGTTGGCTACCAAGACGTATCGAAAGATTTTTCACCGCTCGCTAAGCCCTTTAGGCGTTATTTAAACCGCTCTAGCAAACGTCGGTCGTCTGATATTTTTGTCGTCAGCGTACGGATCTGGCCATCGATTTGCGACTGCACATAGAAATCTTGCGACTGCGCACGTGCTTGCTGCAACTGCGTCACTGCGGCTGGTAAGGCGCCCACCCTTTCATAATATGCCGCCATCGACTGCTTAGCCGCAATCGATTCACCAAGTCTGTCCTGCGAGACGGCGAGCATCTTATAAAAATCTGGCTCTTCGTTTGGCCAGCGTTTAATTTGAGCCTGTAAAAAAGTGACGGCTTCTCTATCCTTGTTCGTGCCTTGCAAAGTTTGTGACACGCGCAGCGCGAAAGAACGTCGACTCGGCCAGCGCTTATTACCCGCCTGAGCCGCCGTCAACGCAGCCGCGTATTGCCGGTTGGCAATATCAATGTCAATTTTCTGCAAGTCCAAATAGGGTGATGGGATCTTGAACGACTGCGCCTGCTGTAGCGCGGCGGCGGCCGCGGCCGGATCCTGACGAGCGAGCGCTGCGAGCGAGACCCCATACCAAGCGGCGACGCGACGCGACGTGCTCTCGCCGGCTCCGGCTTGACCGCCAGGCGCCCGAGCTTCCTCTTCCAGCTGATCGAGCGCCTGACGCAAAGCGCGTGGATCAAGCGCCTGCAAAACCCTCGCCTTCGCACGTACGAACCAAAACTCCTCCGACGCTTGGAATTTACCTGAGGGATATTGCCGAATGCGGTTTTGCATATCCGTCATCCGCTGAATACTCAAAGGATGGGTCGTTGCATACACACCACCACCGCGCCCTTCATTGAGCGATGATGCATTCATCAGCCTGCCAAACATTAGCGCCATACCGTTGGGGTCATAACCAGCCTTACGCAACATTTCCACCCCCGTGCGATCAGCTTCCTGTTCCGCATCGCGAGAGAACCCAAGCTGACGATCAATCATGGCGGCCTGCCCAAACGCGGCGATACCCATCGCAGCCTGCCCTCCGCCTGGGAGCATCGCCGCCAGTATCGCCGCAACCAAGGTCGCCAACGCAAGGTGACCACCCTGGGTTTGCTGAGTCAAACCCCGCGCAATATGTCGTTGGGTGACGTGCGCGATTTCGTGGGCCACCACCCCAGCAAGCTCGGACTCTGCTCCCGCCAATACGATCAAGCCAGTCTGCACGCCGATAAACCCCCCGGGCATCGCAAACGCGTTGACGACTGGATTTCGCACGCCGAACACATCTACCTGGGGAGCACCTCCCGGGGCGAAAGCGGCAATTTTGCGTCCCATTTCGTTCAAATACTGGCTTAAATCCGCGTCGTTGATGTATTCCGGATCCCGTCGCCCCTGCACCATGATGGCTTCACCTAAGCGGCGCTCCACAGAAGGGGACAACTCAGCCGCAGCTGGCGAGCCCAGAGTTGGCACAGCCGCGGGCTGTGCCGGGGACACCGCTGGAAAGCACAAAAGTGCAGAAACCGTCCAAATCACGCACTTAGACGGTAGTGTTTGATGAGTTTTTGAATGTTTTAGAGCCATAAGCTTATGATAGCGGCTGTCGAGATATGTTCCGCCCTTTGGGCGAATTTTTGCAAGGAATCAAAAAATGCGCCCTGTACGCAAAGCGGTTTTTCCAGTTGCTGGACTTGGAACCCGTTTTTTACCGGCTACCAAGGCAATGCCTAAAGAGATGCTACCAGTCGTAGACAAGCCCTTGATCCAGTACGCGGTCGAAGAAGCTGTTGCGGCCGGCATTACAGATTTGATCTTTGTGACCGGGCGAAATAAGCGTGCGATCGAGGACCATTTCGACTCGGCTCCAGAAATGGAACATGAATTAGCGCGCAAGGGCAAGGCTGAACTCCTTGCGATTGTTCAGGAAATCTTGCCTTCGAATGTCAGTTGTATCTATATCCGACAATCCGCCCCACTTGGACTTGGTCACGCGGTCCTAACCGCCGCCCCAATCGTGGGCGACGAGCCTTTCGCTGTTCTTCTGGCGGACGATTTGCTCGATGCTGAGCGTCCGGTGATGGGGCAGCTTATTGATGCAGCCCTCACCTACCAGGGCAGTATTCTGGGCGTGCAAGAGGTTCCCTTAAGCGATACCGACAAGTATGGCATTGTGGCAACAGAACCAGCCGGTCCTCGCACAGAGCGTGTCAGACACATCGTTGAAAAGCCAAAGTCAGATGTTGCCCCCTCCACCCTGGCTGTGGTCGGTCGCTATGTTTTGGACGCCAGAATTTTTGCGCATCTGCGTCAAACACAAGCGGGTGCGGGCGGTGAGATCCAGCTCACTGACGGAATCGCCTCCCTACTCAAAGAGCAACCGGTCTTCGCCCATCGCTATGAAGGGATCCGCTACGACTGCGGCAACAAAGAGGGTATGTTCAGAGCCACTGTGGCGCTCGGTCGTAAGTACCACGGCCTCATCCCCTGATTTGCTCAAGGGGCCGCGGTTTGGCCCCTCCCCAGCGGCCATTTGCAGACAACCGCATGAGTGTGCGCAAGGCCACCAAGAGACCGATTACCTCGGTCATCGCCGCAGGTATCCACATGGTCAGGCCGCCGATCATCTGATCGGTTTGGGCGCTCATTGCAATAGCCCGGCCGCACAAGTCAAACAACGGGTATAAATCTCGTTCTGTGAAGGCAATTACGGCGCCCGCGACCATCTGTGGCGCCATCGTCAGAATCGGAGAAATCACGCGGCCGCCAGGCGTCATTGCCGCAGGCGGATTCGGTCGGCGATCTAGAATTAAATTCCAGTACATGAAACCAGTAATGACAACGGACCAGTTCATGAGACGGTACAGTCGCCAGTCCAACATGGAATAAAACTGTACCGAAGGGATCAGCCAGATCACAACCAAAAATACGAACAAGGCCGGAACAAAAATGGGATTGGTCAGGACTGACACGACCCCCCGACCCCAAATTGTTTGATTGAACCGGAAGAGCGCACGACGCAACGTCTGTGGCAGCCCAGCGCGCATGACTGAACCGGGGTACGCTGCCATCACGATAAGAGGTCCAAGATGGTGCAGCACCAGATGTTGAATTCGGTGCATAAAAAACATACGCTCGGCGTAGTAATCGAGCATCGTATGCATCGATAGGTACAGCATGACCCAGCCAACCCAAAAGAATACTTGGCGTGCGCGCGATACACGACGCACGCGCACGCCCCGTACAAATAGCCACGCGCTAAGTGCGAAGCACAACATCAAGACGGGCGACGATTCCCAGGGTCTAAGCCAACTCAGCCAATCCATCACACAACCTTTTAAATGATCGGAGATCAGCACACAATCTACGCTTCGAATTGTAGTATGTTGAGGTCAATCCATCTAACCGAATGCCTTATGACCCTCGAGCACAACTCATCTAGCCCCTTTACTCGCCGCCGCCAGCAGATTCTAAGTTGGATGCGCAGCATGGGCGGCGGAATCGCCGTCTTGCCCACGGGTCCGGAAATTGCACGCAACCGAGATACTCATTACGCGTTTCGACACGACAGTGATTTTTTCTACCTCTCTGGCTTCACCGAGGCAAACGCTTGGTTGGTGTTGATCGCAGGTGAAACCGACAGCAGTATTTTGTTTTGCGAGCCAAAGGACCCGCTGATGGAGACGTGGACTGGCAAACGGTGGGGCCCCGATGCCGCTGCGGAGCACTTTGGTTTTGATCGAGCCTTCTCCATCTCCGATCTCGACACTCAAATCCCTTTGTTGATGGCAGGTTTAAAAAACTTGTTTACCAACACCGGGCGCAGTCGGTCGCCAAACTATCTAACCCAATTGCATACCTGGCTCGAGAAAGCGCAGACAACGTTACGCGGCACGCGCGCTGCGCCTACGCAGTGGCTCGATATTGGCGAACCGCTGAGCGAGATGCGCCTCATTAAGGACGCCAGCGAACTTGATACGATGCAACGCGCAGCCATGATCTCGGCACTTGGACATACCCGCGCCATTCAAGCTGCACAGCCGGGCATGCACGAGTACGAGCTCGAAGCCGAACTTTTATATGTGTTTCGCAAGCACGGCGCCCAATCAGTTGCCTACGACAGCATCGTTGCCGCCGGCGCCAACGCGTGTACCTTGCACTACCGCGCGGGCAACACAGTCATGCGCGACGGCGATCTTGTTCTTATCGACGCAGGTTGCGAACTTGACGGCTACGCCTCAGACATCACACGCACCTTTCCCGCTAATGGCCATTTTTCAGCGACCCAAGGGGCACTCTATGAAATCGTTCTTGCGGCGCAGCACGCAGCCGCAGCCCGTGTATCGCCTGCGCACCACTGGAATGCCGCGCATGAGGCTGCGGTGCGCGTCTTAACGCAAGGACTCCTCGATGAAAAGCTATTAACTGGAACGCTTGAACAAAACATTGAAACCGAAAGCTTTAAACGCTTCTACATGCATCGAACAGGGCATTGGTTGGGCATGGATGTGCACGATGTCGGCGATTATCGTACCCCTCCGGCCGGTGCAGGCGAACGCGGTTGGCGCACGTTAATGCCAGGTATGGTGCTGACGATCGAACCTGGTCTCTACGTGACCCCATCGCCAGACATACCAGAGATATTTTGGAATATTGGCATTCGAATTGAAGACGACGCAGTCGTGACGCAACATGGCTGTGAATTACTGACTAGGGGTGTACCCGTAAAGATTAGGGACATCGAGGACTTGATGCAGCAGAGAGATTGACGTAAAACAAAGATCTGGAATCCTTGGAACAGAGACCTACCATGTTCGATCCCGTTCAATTTGAAACGTTAGGCGGCATTTGTATTGTCACTGACAGCAAGTCGCACGCAGAAGAAATTAGTCGCGACCTAGGTAAGTGGTGTTCAGACCTGAATATTCGTCAATATCTGGATTCGACGATCTCCCCGCATCAGAATCTTTGGGTTGCGCGAATGTATGCGAGCGCCTTACTCAAAGAGAGTGCGCCTAATGCGGACGTTCGCCTCCTTGCGGACAGCTTTGGGTTTTCGACCGAAAGCTCTGACGACGAACTGTTCAAAGAAATCGTATTCTCCAAGGCGCTCAGTCCAGTTGCCTCGAGTTTTCCAAGTATTGAGGAATTTTTCGCAGCCCTGCGAGTGCGCAAAAACATTGCACTCATCGCACGACGCACCGAGTTGTGGTTCAGCATTGACGAAGATACGCGGCCCTCTACGCATTGGCGACAACTCAGTGGAGACGGTTTTGCATTGATCGCCGGTCAGCCGCTTAGCCAAGCGCTGGAGCTCGCACTTTGCCCCGATGCCTCTGGGCAAAGTTACGGCTTCGCCTGTCGGCAAGCTTCTGAGTACCTCATGCTCGCGGGCTTAGCGCAAGAGCTCGAGACGACCAACCCACAACTTCTAGAAACAATCGAGCGCCGCTGGAGTGAACAACCACTCCGAGGCGAAACCTTCATTAACGCATTTTTAACTGAACGTGGCTCTCGCGAACATCCATTTCCAAAACATCATTACGTTCCCGGCAGCCGAGTTTGGTTCAAAAATCCGGATGAGAACTCCACAGATGTAGATGGATTCGAAGGCTCTTGGGTGGTCTATATGGGCGCCGGAAAGTTTGTGAATCTGTGGGACAAGAAAAGTCCCTACGACATTGAGACAAAATGTTTTGAGGTGTACCACTGGCGCCACTGCGTCGAGCGCACAGACGCTGGCATTTTGCGCATGAATGAAGATCGTGTCAAAGACCTGATGGCAGCATCAATGGCTGATCCTGCAGCGAAACATGAGATCTTGCATCAAATGATGGACTATCGTGCGCCTGTGCGCGTCTACGGCGAAGGTGGCTGTATCGATCTCACCCGTGAACAGGCCCGCTGGGTCTGCCCTCAAACAACCAACATCAGTATTTAGCCTTTTAGATCTAGGCCATCTAACCACCCAAGCGCGGTCCAAACATAAATCACAATCATCGCAATCCCGAACATGAAGGCGACGGTGCCGATCAACAGCGTGAAACTCGCCACCAGCACCGGACCCCACCCACTCGGCTTGTCTCGCACAAGGCCTGGGTTATACAAAGCGTCGAAGCGCTCATCACGCATCAGGCACAAGACGATGGCCTCGATGAACCCATCTAACGTTGGGATAAATAATAAAAAAAACGCTGGGTTTTCCCACCAAGTCTCGGCAAAACTACAAGCAACCATCAGAGACACGGAAATTAGGGAAACAAGCCAAGCGTAGGGGCGCTTCAAATACCACCAATGTGCGCCTACACAGCCCAAGATTGCGGCTAGAAGCCCAACCGTAACCTTGTTTCGAAATGCAGGGGCTGCTTGCTGAATGGACATAGGACCTGAAAAAATGAAAATCACTTCCGCGGAATCCGAAGAATAGCCTATCAGCATCTAAGGGTTCAACTAAAGACCTTAGTCTGCGCCCACGATAGAATGCGGTATGCCCTCCCATGACTCAACGTGCGAATTCGATGTTGCCATCTTAGGCGGCGGCCCGGTCGGGTCCGTCTTGGCTTTGCTGCTCGCCAAATTGAGCCCCACGCCAGAGCGCATCGTTTTATTGCAGTCCGATTCAGCCTCTCGTTATGGCTACGCGCCAGAAACTGACCCGAGAGTCCTAGCGGTCAATCACGGCAGTCGCGTTCTGCTCGAATCGTTGAATGCGTGGCCAGAACGGTGCGCAGACATTCGAACCATTCACGTCTCACAACGTGGTCGGCTCGGAAGCACGCTCATCAAACAGACAGACTTTGACGTACCGCAGCTAGGTTGCGTGGTGCGATACGGCGCGCTTATCCAACAGCTTACCCATGCGGTTAAGGCAAGCGGCGTCTCCGTTCGCCACGCCGCTGCAGCGGAAATCGTTTGTCAACACGCCACCAGCGTAGAGCTCTCGCAGGGACAAGGCACTCTGCATGCGGCAATCGCTGTGCAGGCAGACGGAGGGAGTCCTACCGAAATTCGTCGTACCTATAAACAAATGGCCTTACTCACCAAAGTGCGGGCCAGCATTCCGCGTGCGGGTTGGGCGTTCGAACGGTTTACCCGTGAAGGTCCGTTAGCCGTTTTGCCGCACCCAGAGGCAGCCGATCAACAGTCCGTCGTCTGGTGCTGTACACCCGAACGCGCCGAACAGCTTCACAAGCTCAATCCTAAAGATTTTTCGCTGGCGCTGACACAAGCGTTCGGCACACGACTGGGCTCGCTCGAGGTCCAGGATAAGGTGTCGATGTTTCCGCTGGCGTTGAGTGTGCGCGCCACCCCCGTTGATGGCCGCATCGTCTCCATTGGTAACGCGGCACAAACGCTTCATCCTGTCGCTGGTCAAGGGCTCAATCTAGGGTTGCGAGACGCAGCAAGCCTGGCAATTGCCTTGCGTGACTGGATGGTGCTCTCGAACCAGCAACCTTCCGTCGCACTCAGGCAATTTTTACAAATGCGTCAACCTGATCGCCAGCTCACCACCAGACTGACAGATTTAATGTCGCGCGTATTCACCTCGGGTTGGCCCGTGGTCGAACACTCCGCCGGACTCGCCTTGCTGGCCATGGATATGCTTCCAGGGCTGCGCGCACCCTTGGCGAGACACCTGTTGCAGGGTTTAAGGCTTTAGTCTTAGGCGAACGCGGCACCAGCCCTCAACCGATTACAATTTGCGCATGCAGATCGGTGCGTGGTCCCTTCCCAATAACGTATTTGTTGCGCCTATGGCTGGCGTAACAGATCGCCCTTTTCGCCAACTTTGCAAAAAGCTTGGTGCTGGCTACGCCGTATCTGAAATGGCCGCAAGCAATCCTCAGTTATGGCAGACGGTGAAGTCCTCGCGCCGACTGAATCATGATGGCGAAATAGACCCAGTTGCCGTGCAGATCGCTGGGGCAGATCCTACGATGATGGCACAGGCTGCTGTCTTTAACATTGGCAAGGGCGCGCGCATTATTGATATCAACATGGGCTGCCCCGTTAAAAAAGTGTGTCACGTCGCCGCTGGTTCAGCACTGCTGCGCCACGAGGACTTGGTTGCACGCATTCTTGAGGCTGTGGTTCAAGCCTGTCTGCCGCACGGTGTGCCCGTTACACTTAAAACCCGCACTGGCTGGAGCCGCGAAGACCGCAATGCACTACGTATTGGTCAAATTGCCCAAAACGCAGGGATCGCCGCACTGACGCTGCATGGTCGTACGCGTGAAGACCTTTACTTAGGTGAAGCAGAGTACGACACCATCCGAGCGGTAAAGGCAAGCCTCACGATCCCTGTTGTCGCGAACGGCGACATCGATAGCCCTGAAAAAGCACGGGATGTTCTCGCCTATACGGGTGCTGACGCTGTGATGATTGGCCGCGCAGCGCAAGGACGGCCTTGGATTTTTCGTGAGATCGCGCACTTTTTGCGTACCGGACAACACCTGGCACCACCGAGCTGGGATGAAATGCGAGACTTACTACTGACGCACCTTGCGGATCATTACCATTTTTATGGCGAACGAACCGGCGTGCGCACCGCCCGAAAGCACATTGGGTGGTACGTTGAGGGTCTGCTTGGCGGTCGAACCTTTGCAGACCATATCAACCGCTTAGAAAGCACAGCCGAACAAGCTGCGGCAGTTGAGCGTTGGTTTACTACCCAAAGCACTGTTTTGCCACACACAGCCCCGTCAAACTGCGACAATGCCTCAGACAAAACGCTTCAACAACAGGCCGCCTAAGCGTTGGACAGTCCACATACCATGAAACAATACAATGCCCTGCAAAACTCGGTCCGCGACGCGCTAGAACGCTATCTAGCTGACCTCGGTGATACGCAACCAAGTGGTCTATACGACATGGTGATCCAATGCGTAGAGCGACCGATATTACAAATTGCGATGCAACACGCAGAGGATAACCAATCAAAAGCTGCTGACATGCTCGGCATGACGCGCAACACGCTTCGCAAGAAACTCCTTTCTCACAAACTACTTTCAGAAAAATAAGCTTGCAATGAAAATTAAAACAGCCTTGCTCTCCGTTTCGGACAAAGACGGTATCGTTGAATTCGCCCAAGCGCTCGCTGCTCGCGGCGTGCGACTTCTCTCCACGGGCGGTACCGCCAAACTCCTCGCACAGGCTGGCCTTAAAGTCACCGAAGTTGCCAAGCACACCGGATCGCCAGAAATCCTTGACGGTCGCGTTAAAACATTACACCCTAAGATTCATGGTGGCTTGCTCGCGCGTCGCGACAGCGCCGAACACATGGCGACGCTCAAAAAACATAAGATCGATCGGATTGATCTACTGGTTGTCAACCTCTACCCTTTTCGCCAAACAGTCGCCAAGCCTGACTGCACCTTTGCCGACGCGGTAGAGAATATTGATATTGGTGGTCCGGCGATGCTACGTGCCGCGGCCAAAAATCACGGCACAGAAGAAGGTGGTGTCACGGTTGTCATCGATCCAGCTGACTACCCTGACGTGCTTAAAGAAATTGATGCACGCGGCTCGACTTCTTTTGGGCTGCGCTTAAAGCTTGCGACCAAGGTCTATGCCCATACCGCGGCCTATGACGGCGCGATCGCGAATTATCTGAGCAGCCTGACCGAGGCCGAACCTAGCCAGGACGCTGTGCCTGCCCGCAGCACGTGGCCAAACGTTCTGACGCTTCAGGTGCATCAGCAACAAGTGTTGCGGTATGGCGAAAACGCGCAGCAACTTTCGGCGTTTTATACCGACCCTAGTCGACCAGTTGGCTTGCTGGGTAACTTTGTTCAGTTACAAGGCAAAGAACTCTCGTATAACAACATCGCAGATTCCGATGCCGCCTGGGATTGTGTGCGCAGCTTCACCTCCCACGCTTGCGTCATCGTCAAACACGCGAACCCTTGCGGCGTCGCCACAGCCGATAGTACGCTTGAGGCCTACAAAAAGGCTTTCAAAACCGATCCCACCTCTGCCTTTGGCGGCATCATTGCATTTAATCGCAAGGTCGATCTTGCGACCGCACAAGCCATCAGCGGGCAGTTCGTTGAGGTGCTACTTGCCCCCGCTTACGACAAAGACGCCTTGGCGTTACTGGCTGCCAAGAAGAATGTGCGTGTGCTGCGCGTGCCGATGGGCACGGGCCAGAACGATATTGATGTCAAGCGCATCGGGGGTGGTTGGCTCATCCAGACACCAGACTCAGGAACGACAGCCGCCAAAGACCTGCGTGTTGTCACAACAAAACAGCCGACGCCACAACAAATGGCAGATCTGCTCTTCGCCTGGAAAGTTGCAAAGTACGTAAAGTCTAATGCAATCGTTTTCTGTGGAGACGGCATGACGCTTGGCGTAGGTGCCGGTCAAATGAGTCGTATCGACTCCGCCCGTATTGCGTCCATTAAAGCAGAGAATGCCGGACTGACACTGAAAGGCTCAGCTGTCGCTTCCGATGCATTTTTCCCCTTCCGCGATGGGCTTGATGTCGTCATCGATGCAGGTGCGACCTGCGTGATTCAACCAGGCGGTAGCATGCGCGACGACGAGGTAATCGCCGCTGCGAATGAGCGCGGCATCGCCATGGTGCTGACCGGCATGCGGCACTTTCGTCATTAAGACACTGACTCCATGAGGATTCTTGGCGTTGATCCGGGCTTACGCCGAACTGGTTTCGGCGTCATTGACGTACAAGGCGCCAAGCTATCGTATGTGGCAAGTGGAACCATCGTTGTTCCAACCGATGTGACCCTGCCGCTACGCTTGAAAGTCATCCTCGATAATTTGCGACAAATCGTCGAGGACACCAAGCCCGATGTCGCTGCGTTGGAAATCGTTTTCATGAACACGAATCCAGCGACCACGTTGCTACTGGGCCAAGCCCGAGGTGCCGCACTCTGCGCACTTGCAGACCGAGATCTCGCCGTCCACGAATACACCGCGCTCCAGATAAAAAAATCGGTTGTAGGTGCTGGGCGTGCGGCCAAAGAGCAGGTTCAAATGATGGTGCAACGTCTATTGCGCTTAGACGGGATTCCTGCGCCGGACTCGGCCGATGCGCTCGCCTGCGCCATCTGTCATGCCCATATCGCACCACTGACCGAGAAGCTTAGTCAAATGAACTATCAAGCTCGCACCTCACGCGGTCGCACACGCGTACGAGCAGGACGCTTATTGGGTTAGTAACCCATTCACTCAAGGATTCAGGATGATAGGTCGCCTCACGGGTACATTGTTTGAAAAAATGCCTCCACGCATAGGGCTAGACGTGCAAGGCGTGGGCTACGAGATCGATGTCTCGATGACTACGTTTTATGCACTGCCCGAGTTAGGTGCACAGGTCACCCTTCTCACCCACCTCACTGTCCGTGAAGATGCCCATATTCTCTATGGTTTCTCGACAGCCGAAGAGCGCGCAACCTTCCGCGAACTCATCAAGGTGAGCGGTATCGGTGCCCGTACCGCGCTCGCAGTCCTTTCAGGCATGTCGGCTACCGAGCTTGCGCAAGCGATCACACTTCAAGAGCCGGCCCGCTTGATGCGCGTTCCAGGGATTGGTAAAAAAACGGCAGAACGCCTTTTACTCGAAATGAAAGGCAAGCTCGGCGCAGATCTAGGCGTACAGCCCACAAGCGTAGCAGGGACACAGAACGATGTGCTACATGCGCTTACAGCCCTTGGATACTCTGAACGCGAAGCGCTAGGTGCCTTAAAAAACCTCCCAGATGGTGTGAGCGTCTCGGATGGCATTCGCCTCGCGTTGAAGGGACTATCCCGCTGAGCCCGCCGCACGGACAACCGTTACAGACTTTAATTTTTTTGACCGGATTCTAATATGAGCCACATCATTCACCGCTCTCTGCTCAAAACACCGCTAACGGCTGCGCGTGCGCAAGGCATTCATATTTATGATCAGAACAATAAGGCCTACATTGATGCTAGTGGCGGCGCAGCAGTGTCCTGCTTGGGTCATGGGCACCCCGACGTGCTTGCTGCCATGCATGCACAAATCGATCAACATGCCTATGCACACACTGGTTTCTTCACCTCGGACGTTACTGAGAAGCTTGCTAATCATCTGATTCAACACGCACCAAAAGAGCTTGGTAACGTCTACTTCGTCTCAGGCGGCTCCGAAGCGATTGAAGCATCTTTAAAATTAGCGCGGCAATACTATGTCGAGATTGGTCAGCCCGAGCGAACAGTCTTTGTCGCAAGACGGCAGAGCTACCATGGCAACACCCTGGGTGCGCTGGCTATTAGCGGCAATGAGCAACGGCGTAAACAGTTTGCTCCCTTACTCATGGACGTACCGCGGGTGGGCCCGTGCTATGAGTATCGCGACCGTTTGCCTAGCGAGACCCAAGATGCTTATACCGCGCGTCTACTGAAAGAAATAGAAGATGTTTTCATCTCCACTGGGCCAGAAAAAATTATTGCCTTCTGTGCAGAGACGGTTGGCGGTGCGACTGCTGGTGTCCTACCACCCACCCCGGGCTATTTCCGCGGCGTGCGAGACCTGTGCGACCGTTACGGTATTTTGCTGATTGCTGACGAAGTCATGTGCGGAATGGGACGAACAGGCACTCTCTATGCTTTTGAACCCGAAAAAATCGTGCCCGATATTGTCGTCATCGCTAAAGGCTTGGGTGGAGGCTATCAGCCGATCGGCGCTTTTCTAGCGCACAACCGCATTATTGAGGCACTCCGTCAAAAAAGCGGTAGCTTTCAGCATGGCCACACCTACCTTGGACATCCAGTCGCTTCAGCTGCAGCCCTCGCTGTCCAACAAGTCATTAAACGCGACAACCTACTCGCACAAGTGCGCGCGCGAGGCGACTATCTGACAAGCGCTTTACAGGCGCGCTTTCGTGATCACCCCTTTGTTGGCGATATCCGCGGGCGCGGACTTTTTATGGCACTCGAGCTTGTTCAGGACCGCGTGTCAAAAACACCTTTTGACCATCACAACAAACTACACGCAGTCGTTAAGTCACAAGCCTTCGAGAACGGTCTGCTGGTCTACCCGATGGGCGGAACGATTGATGGCGAACGCGGCGACCATGTGTTGCTCGCCCCACCATTCATTACGTCTGAGGCCGATTTAGATCGAATCGTTGACTTGCTCGCACTCTCTATTGATCAGTCAATCAAGCGCTTGGGCTGAATAGAGCTGTGGCATCAATCGATTTTTGCACCTGAGAGTTGAACGGCCTGCGCCCAGTTCTTCACCTCGGCATCGATTACTTTTTGAAACGCCTCGGGTGTACTGTTATTTACTTGCCCGCCCATATCTTGCAGGCGTTGCGTCATGCCAGGCTCGGCAACAATACGTCGGATATCCATTGAAATTTTTTCACGTAGCGCAGCTGGCATTGAGGATGGGCCGTACAGCCCAAACCAAGTGGCGGCGGTAAAGCCGGGCATCCCCGCTTCACCGGTTGTCGGCACACCATCAAGCGCAGCAACACGCTCACCATGGGCTAGTGCAATAGCACGCAACTTACCCGTCTTGATATATGGCAAGGCTGCCGACAATGTCACGAAAGCGATTTGAACCTGACCACCCATCAAGTCAGTCAACATCGGCGTGTCGCCTTTGTAGGGGACGTGCACTAACTGGGTCCCTGTTTTCGCTTTAAACAGTTCGCCCGCCAAATGCTGTGGCGTGCCGTTACCGGTAGACGCCATCGTTAAACCATTTTTTTGTGCCTTCGCGTAAGCGATCAGTTCCTTCAGCGTCTTCGCCGGAACGGCAGGATTCGTCACCAGTACTAGCGGTATGGTGGACACCAAGGTAATCGGTCCAAAGTCCTTAATGGGGTCGTAGTTAAGCTTTCGGTAGAGACTCGCGCTAATTGTGTGCGCTGCCGTCGTCATGTAGAGCGTATAGCCATCGCCGGGCGCGCGGGCCATCGCTTCGGCAGCTACGGTCGTTCCCGCTCCGGGCTTATTGGTCACAACCACCTGTTGCTTCCAAGCGGTCGCTAGTTTTTCCGCCAGCATCCGCGCGATCACATCGGTAGCACCACCAGCAGGGTAAGGCACCACGATCGTGACTCCCTTCTCGGGGTAGGCAGCCAAAGCCGTTACACCATAGGCAAAGAATCCAACAAACCAGCCAATTAGCGCTTTACCGTAAAGCTTACGAATATTCATGTCAATCACCTCGAAGTCTAGTGGTTTGCGCTGTCCTGCCGCTCACGCCAGGCCAGCAAACGCATCACTCCTTCACGCATTTGCACTAACGGCTTCCAGCCAATCACCTCACCAGCCTTGTCATGGGGAATATGAAAGGCCCCACCCGAAGTTAAACGTACCTTGCCCGGAGGATCCGGACGCACTTCTGGCTTGAGATCGCTCTTGCAATACTCGAGCACAAGCTGGACAAGCTCCCCGGTGGTGATCGGTGCAGGTCCAGATACGTTGACCGCCACGTCAGTCGCAGTGCTCTGCAAGGCAGCTACGTTTGCGCGCGCAACATCCGAAACATGCACAAAGTGTTTGGTATCTTTACCATCGCCGGGCAATACCGGCGCCTGGCCTTTACGCACAAGGTCGTAGGTCTCCATGATGTAGAGCGAATTCGCTGCACGATAATGCTGACGTTCGCCATACACGGTCGAGTAACGCAACACGACGTAATCCTGTCCCGCGCTTTGATAGTAGTGGCGACACAACTGCTCGCCCATGATTTTCGACGCACCATACAGAATCGCCGCCGGTGGTGCCCCAACCGAATGAAAGGGAATCTCTTCAGACAAGGCACCCTTAATTCCCGAGCCATAACCGTAGACGGCATTCGAGGAAGCGAAGATAATTTTTTTGACGTGATTGACGCGACACGCTTCGAGCATGTTCTGCGCCCCGCGAATATTGACATCGACTGCCTGCCAAGGCGTTTGAGAAAACCCCAGGGTCATATAGGCAGCCAGATGAATCACACCATCGACGCCCTCGGTTGCAGTAAGCAAATCCGGCAACCGCATCAAGTCGGCGCGTACAATTTTTATACGTGGCTCATTTTGCAAATGCGCAATGGCATCCATCGAACCAAACGAGAAGTTATCTAATAAAAGAACCTCGCGCGCGCCTTCTTTTAGCAGCAGATCGGCGGTGTGCGAGCCAACCAAGCTTGCCGCGCCCGCAATCAGTATGCGCGAGTCTTTGATGTTGAGCGCTTTGCCTTGTTTTATAGCTGTCATCGTCTCCAATCCCGTGTGTATTTTTAGATGGTAGGTGCTAGGTAAATCGGTGCAACAGATTCCAGCGGGGTCGGCACAACACCGAGCCGTGGATCCATCGGTAACGCCGCGACATTATCTTTTGTCAGGGATGCTAAGTTATCACGCGACAATAAAGGCTCACCAGGCAGTAACTCAAAGACGAACGCCTGCAAGCGACCCAAGCCCATCGGTAAGTTAAGCACCATCCGCGGGTGACCGCTCCAGAGCGCAGCAAGCTTAACCAACTCACCGAGCGTGTAGACGCGTGGTCCCGCTAAGTCGAACGTTTGATTAAGTGCAAACGGCGCCTTGATGACATTCAGGATCGCATCCGTGACATCGGAGACATAGACGGGCTGCATTTTTGCGAAGGCACCAGCCATTGGCAATACAGGCAAATATTTGGCTAACCCAGCAAACATATTCATGAACTGATCTTGCGGCCCAAACACAACCGAGGGCCTAAAAATCGTATAGCTCTCATGTTCGGCGTCTGTGTAGGCTTCTTTAATCGCCGCTTCGCCTGCCGCCTTTGAGCGTAAATAGCCACTGGGACCCTGCGCATCGGCTCCAAGCGCGCTAATGTGAATGAACCGCGGGGTGTAGGCCCGACGACAGGCTTGAGCGATACGCTTAGGAAGCTGCACATGAGCGCGATCGAAGTCTGGACCGAAAGGGTCGCCACCGCGACTATGCAAAATTCCGACTAAGTTCACCACCACATCGCAGCCGCTCACGAGACGATCGAGCGTCGCCTCATCATGAACGTCGGCTTGCATGACCGTGACGGTGGGATGCACCATCAGCTCACGTCCTCGTTTGTATTGACGCGTGGGCACATGCACAACATGCCCTTGCGCAACGAGCCGACCCACCAGGTGGCGTCCGATAAAACCAGCACCGCCAATCACGAGTACGCGCATGTCGTCTTACTCCCTTAAACCATCAATACTCAAGACTGAGTCAAAAAGCCCGCATAGGCTGCTAAATCAACGTTTCCACCACTCAAAATCACCCCGACCCGTGCGCCTTTTTCGACTGACAAGGCGCCGTGCATCAGCGCTGCGGCTCCTAGACATCCAGTGGGTTCAACGACAATTTTCATCCGTTCAGCAAAGAATTTCATCGTCGCGATCAGTTGGGGGTCTGTCACCGTCAAGATGTCTTTGACGCGCTGTTTGATCACACCGAAGGTCAACTGACCGAGGTATAGCGTCAACGCGCCGTCAGCGATCGAACGCGGTGGCTCAATACGCACGACCTCGCCCTTACGCAGCGACTGCTGTCCGTCATTGCCGGCTTCAGGCTCCACACCAAACATTTTGCATTGAGGACTCAGTACGCTTGCCGCCAAGGCGCTGCCCGCCAGAAGGCCCCCGCCGCCCAAACATACCAACAAATAGTCGAGTTCACCCACATCTTCTAGCAATTCCAGGGCGGCCGTGCCCTGACCGGCAATCACGTGCAGATGATCGTACGGAGGGATAATCGCCATGCCTGTTTTTTGCTGAATGTCGCGTGCAACATCCTCACGATCCTGCTTGTAACGGTCATAACTGACTACCGTCGCACCATATTCTTGCGTCGCCGCCTTTTTCGCGGCAGGCGCATCGTGCGGCATGATGATCGTCGTCGCAACGCCCAGCAGCTTGCCCGCTAGCGCAATCGCTTGGGCATGGTTACCCGAAGAGTAGGTCAAGACCCCAGCACGACGTTGCTCGGGTGACAAGTTAGCGATCGCGTTATAGCCACCACGAAACTTAAACGCGCCCATGCGTTGCAGGTTTTCGCACTTAAAAAAAACCTTGGCGCCCGTCAGGCGGTCCGCGGTTGCAGAAGTCAACACTGGGGTCCGATGCGCGACGCCTTTTAAGG
>JBILJY010000176.1:0-5445 GCA_044376975.1 Burkholderiaceae bacterium
CCTCTGCAATCTCTTCCGCACCAACTTGGGTGCGCAACAGCCGTGGCTTATCTCCGGCACCTGCAACCGCACCGGCACCCTCTGCCGTTTTTAGACGCGTCTCTAACTCTGGCAGCCTGCCGTATTGAATTTCGGCGAGCTTATCGAACTGCCCCTTGCGCTGTAATTCTGCCATCTCCGCACGCGCACGTTCGATCTCTTCTTTGATGGACTGCGTCCCTTGAACAGCAGCCTTCTCGCTCTTCCAGATCACTTCAAAATCGTTGTACTCGCGTTGCAACTTCTCGAGCTCTTCCTCGATAATTTGTAGACGACGCATTGATCCTTCGTCTGTTTCTTTTTTAACGGCTTCACGTTCAATTTTCAATTGAATAATGCGCCGATCGAGTCGATCCATGACTTCAGGCTTGGAATCGATTTCCATGCGAATACGCGCAGCCGCTTCGTCAATTAAGTCGATGGCCTTATCCGGCAAAAAGCGATCGGTAATGTAGCGATGCGATAACTCAGCAGCCGCCACAATCGCAGGATCTGTGATCTCAACGCCGTGGTGCAACTCATAGCGCTCCTGCAACCCGCGCAGAATGGCGATGGTCGATTCCACATTGGGCTCATCCACAATAACTTTCTGAAAACGACGCTCAAGCGCAGCATCTTTCTCGATGTACTTGCGGTACTCATCGAGTGTGGTTGCGCCAATGCAGTGCAGCTCGCCGCGGGCCAAGGCAGGCTTGAGCATATTGCCAGCATCCATTGCGCCTTCAGCTTTACCAGCACCCACCATTGTGTGGATTTCATCAATAAAAATGATGCTGCTGCCGTCATCCTGCGACAGCTCTTTGAGCACAGCCTTTAAGCGCTCCTCAAATTCACCGCGGAATTTAGCGCCCGCAAGCAAGCTTGCCAAATCCAAGGACAGCACACGCTTGCCTCGAAGGCTCTCTGGAACCTCGTCATTGACGATACGCTGAGCCAAGCCCTCGACGATGGCAGTCTTACCCACGCCAGGCTCACCGATTAACACGGGGTTGTTTTTGGTGCGACGCTGCAAAATCTGAATCGCACGCCGAATCTCATCGTCGCGCCCGATCACGGGATCGAGCTTTCCCTGACGCGCACGTTCGGTCAGATCCATCGTGTATTTCGCCAAGGCTTCACGATTGGACTCGCCTTCTTGATCTTTTACTGTCTCGCCACCACGTACCGCATCAATCGCAGCCTCAAGTGCTTTACGTTGGAGACCTGCCTCTTTCAACGCACGGCCCACATCGCCTTTATCGTCAGCTAAGGCCAACAAGAACAGTTCGCTCGGGATATAAGTATCGCCCCGCTTTGAGGCCTCTTTATCGACACGCGTGAACACCGCTTGCAAATCGCGGCTGACTTGGATGTTGTCATCGCCACCCTTGACTTGGGGCAGAGCTTTAAGCGTTGCTGCCAAGCTTGTTTGCAGCTTGTTGATCGCAACGCCAGCTCGCGCGAGTAGACTTGCTGCGCCGCTCTCACTGTCGCCAAGCAAGGCAGAAAGTACGTGAGCCGGTTCGATGTAAGGATGTTCCTGACGCGCAGCCAGACTTTGTGCATCGGCGAGTGCCTGCTGAAATTTGGTCGTAAGTTTGTCAAAACGCATGGTGGTGCTCCTAACGGGGTATGGCTTGTGGCCAAAAGTTGATGCGTACAAGATGCGGCCAAAGCGCCACTTTTCAATGGCTCACGTTCTAAATACCATCAGGCTCACAAAAGCTTAGCCTTTCTAAGGGGAAATCGACTTGATCCAAATCAACAGGGCTACAATTGACCCCTAAGCAGTTAAGTCATTTTTTTACTCGACACTTGGTAGACATGCTTAAACATATCCCGGTTGCTGCTGAGTCGACACATTGTTCCACTTGCATGATGGGCAGTGTCTGTTTACCTGTTGGAATGCCTGCCACGGAAGTGGCCAAGCTCGATGATCTTGTTAAAGATCGCATTCGACTGCAAAAAGGCCAAGCGCTCTTTCAACACGGTGAAAAACTAGATGCGCTCTTTGGCTTGCGCACGGGTTCTATTAAGACACAACTCGACGAGGCGAATGGCGCACATCAGATCACCGGCTTTTTCTTGCCCGGGGAAATCGTAGGGCTCGATGGAATGATTGAGGGCGAGCATAGCTCTACCGCCATCGCCATGGAAGACTCAGAAGTATGCGTGGTGAAGCTTCAAGATATCGACGAGATCTCACGCTACGTGCCCTCCTTGCAGCACCAGGTACGACGCCTCATGAGCCGAGAAATTGCTCGTTCTCACCAAGTGCTCTTGGCCTTGGGTTCAATGCGCTCCGAGCAACGACTAGCGGCTTTTTTGCTGAATCTGTCCCAACGCCTGACTGCATTAGGATATTCGCCGAGTGAGTTCATCATGCGCATGAGTCGCGAAGAGCTCGGCAATTATCTTGGTCTAACCCTCGAGACCGTGAGTCGTCTATTTTCACGCTTTGCCCGCGAAGGGGTCATTATGGTCAACCAGCGTGACATCAAGATTATCGACATGGCTGCGCTCAACGAGCTTGTCGGTAAGCCCTGCTAAGCGCGCACGTCTTCGAGAAACAGCTCGGTACGGCAGAAATCTAGCGTAGTTTGCTTAGAATCCAAGATCGCTTTACCTAGTTGTTGCGACCAATACATCGCTCCCCCACCGGCGCGTGCCCACTCATTCAAACGACGCGTATAAAGTTGCAGGTCGTATTCATGCGTGACGCCAATCGCCCCATGCACCGCGTGCGATACGGCAACAATCTTACCCACTGCTTGACTCGTATGCGCTTTCGCCAGCGCGGCAAGCATGGGTATCGGCGCCCAAGACGGGCCGCGACACGCCATCTCTGCTGCCATGCGCGCACCGAACACGAGCTCGGCCACCTCGCTAATCTGTTGTTGTAAGGCCTGGAAGCGCCCAATCGGCTTGCCAAACTGTTCACGCTGATTGGCATGCGCCAGCGACATCTCAAAGACGCGGTCTGTTCCGCCTGCAATCAGTACAGCAAGCGTCAAAGCTAGTGCATGTCCAAACTGCGGCGTGTTCCAGCGACCCAGGTGGGATGCATTGACCACTTCAGTGGACCATGTCAAATCTGCATCGAGCGAACCATGCCCGCCGGAACGAACGACTTCAGCTTTAGCTGTGGGACAGAGCCATACGTTATCGTCGTGCTGCACCAATACCCAATCCGCAGTGAAGCCAAAACTCACGGCATGCGCCACCAAGCCCCGAGACGAAAGCTGAACCTGGTAAGGGGCAAAAGTAATCGATCCCTCTGGGATAGACTGACTAGCTTGATTCAGCCAAGCACGCGCAAACAACGTGTGGGCATAAGGCAGCGGAACTGCGTGACGACCCATACAAAAAACGATGGGCCAGATGTCAACCAAGGCTAAACCGGCACCATTCGCGCTCTCGGGAACAAGTGCATCAGCAAAACCTGCAGACAGCATTGTTTCCCATAAAGCGGCACGATCCGCACTGCCCTGTTCGACGCTGCGGATCACACTCCCAGTGCACTCTTGTGAGAAGAAACGATCAGCCGATTCATAAAAGGAGTTTTGCATAAGGATCACCGTAAACCGAGACCACGGGCAATAATGCCACGCAGAATTTCGCGCGTACCACCGCGCAAGGAGAAAGTCGCACCCATTTGTTCGAGGTATCCTAAGGTACGCAACAAATCACTTGAGGCGATAAAGTCCGGCCGAGCTCCCAACCAATTCGCAATTTGACGAATCAAGCGCTGCTCAAAATCCGTACCGTAATCTTTAACAACGGAAGCATCGATCGCAGGGCTTTCACCTTCAACGAGCTTTTGCGTCACCGCCAAGGACAGCGCGCGAAGGACAGACATTTCAGCCGCCAGTGCGCCCACTAAGGCCTGCGTTTCGCCGTCGGCTATGTTTTGTGCACGCACTTGCTCAAGCCAGCAGTCGAGCAAAGCAATGCTCGAATAAATGCGCTCAGGGCCACTACGCTCAAACGCGAGCTCAGCATTGACCTGCTCCCATCCCTGCCCTTGCGTACCGACCAAAGCGTCCGTACCGAGCTTGACGTTATCAAAGAACACTTCTGAAAAATGCGCGTCTCCGGCCATATCGACAATCGGCCGTATCGTGACACCAGGCAGCTTCAGATCAATGATGACCTGAGAAAGTCCTTTTTGTCGGTCAGTGGTCTCACCTGATGTCCGCACCAAAGCAATCATGTAATCGCAGCCGTGGGCGTTGGTCGTCCAGATCTTGCTGCCGTTAAGCAACCACCCATCATCGGTTGGCGTGGCACGCGTACGAATGCTTGCTAGATCAGAACCCGAGCTTGGCTCGCTCATCCCGATACAGAAAAAGGCTTCGCCACGGCAGATGCGAGGTATGTAGAAGGCTTTTTGTGTATCCGTTCCGTACCGCAAAATCAGAGGCCCACTCTGTCTATCCGCGATCCAATGCGAAGCGACAGGCGCGCCAGACGCCAACAACTCTTCAGACAGCACGAATCGCGAGAAAAACCCTTTACCCGAACCACCATACTCAGCAGGAATCGTCAGACCCAGCCAACCCTTCGCGGCAAGGCGACGACTAAACCCATCGTCGGTGCCCATCCAGGACCGCGACTTGATGTGAGCGGGAATATCTCGCATTTCCTGCGTTAAAAATGCACGTACTTCGGCGCGGAAGGCTTTTTCTTGCTCGGGAACTTGGGTGAACTGTAATGCGGTAAGCATATTCGTACGTATCCAGAAATTAGGGAACTTCGACCGAGGAGGCCTTAGGCATCTGGCCGCAATATACTAGGAATACAGAGGCCTCGATTCAACCCCTGATTGTATGGGTTTGAGTGCTCCGGGGCCAATCACTAAGGATAAAGACATGAGTGAGACTAAGCTATTAGGCGCGGGATATATCTGGCAAGAATTGGCCGTTGGTCAAAGGTTTAGAACCTTCCGTCGCACCATTACCGAGACAGACATTATCAATTTCATTAGTGTCACGGGAATGCTCGAGACTATTTTTATCGATACGACCTTCTCCCATGGAGCAATGAAGGGTCGCCCCGTACCTGGTGGGCTCACCTACGGTCTGATTGAAGGTCTCTTGATGCAAGGAATGGTTCAAGGAACCGGTCTGGCGCTGCTCGAGGTACATAAAAAAATCTTGCACCCAGTGATAGCCGGAGATACGGTCTGGGCCGAGGTGGAGGTCACTGGAATACGCCCCACCTCGAAAAACAACAGGGCTGTCGTGACGTCGCGTGTGGACGTAAAAAATCAAAACAATGTGGACGTCATGACCTATACGGCAGTCAGAATGCTAGCTGGCGAGCGCCACTAAGCGTACACCTAGTCAGGGTCGCCGATCGGAGCCATAAACAGCGTCAACGCACTGGATCCGGCGGCGACAAGCCAAAAAAAGAAAAAACCTGCTG
>JBILJY010000178.1:0-5425 GCA_044376975.1 Burkholderiaceae bacterium
GAAGAGCCGCATTACACAAGAAGATGTACAAGTTTTCGTTAAAGCTGCGTTGGCTGGGAAAGGGATCGCAACCGGGTCTGGGGCATCGCTAGGAGGCGGCTTAGATTTATTACCTTGGCCTAAAGTTGATTTCACGAAGTTTGGTGAAGTGACAGCTAAGCCACTGTCGCGAATCAAAAAGATTTCTGGCGCGAATCTGCACCGTAACTGGGTCATGATTCCCCATGTCACAAATAATGATGAAGCGAATATTACTGAGCTTGAAGGCCTACGCATCACACTGAACAAAGAGAACGAGAAGTCGGGTGTCAAGGTCACAATGTTGGCTTTCCTGATTAAAGCTTGCGTTGCCGCACTCAAGAAATTCCCTGAGTTCAATGCCTCTATCGATGGCGATCAGTTGATGCTCAAACAGTATTACCACATAGGTTTTGCGGCGGATACGCCGAATGGACTGGTCGTTCCTGTGATTCGTGATGCAGACAAAAAAGGCATCATTGAACTCGCGCAGGAAAGCAGCGACCTGGCGAAGAAGGCCCGAGATGGCAAGCTTTCACCTGCTGAAATGCAGGGAGGTTGTTTCTCTATTTCGTCGCTTGGCGGAATCGGGGGAACGCACTTCACGCCGATCATCAACGCGCCGGAGCTTGCCATTTTGGGTGTGTCGCGCTCATTTATGAAGCCCGTTTGGGATGGCAAACAGTTTGGACCTCAGCTGACCTTACCTTTGTCGTTATCTTATGATCACCGTGTCATCGATGGCGCTGCTGCTGCTCGCTTTAATGCCTATCTGTGCAGCCTGTTGGCGGATTTCCGTCGTATCGCACTTTAAGGAAAGACGATGAGCGCTTCAATCAATATCGCGGTGCCGGATATCGGTGATTTTGACACTGTGGAAGTTATCGAACTGCTGGTGAAAGTGGGTGACACCGTGCGGATCGATCAGGGGTTGATAACCGTTGAGTCAGACAAGGCTTCGATGGAGATCCCTTCCTCCCACGCTGGTGTCATCACCAACATCCTGGCGAAGGTAGGAGATAAGGTCAAGCAAGGTACAGTGATTGCACAGTTATCCGCCGCCGCTGGATCAACTGAAGCCTCGGTAGCGTCGACACCTGTTGCTGCAGCACCGGCTGCGGCCTCGGTAGCGTCGCAGTTGCCGCCCGCGACCATTGCCAACGCTACAGCGCCTGCGGCAGCAGTTTTTGGTGGGGCGGTCGATCATGAGTGCGACCTGGTTGTGCTGGGTGCTGGTCCCGGGGGTTACTCAGCGGCTTTCCGAGCGGCAGACCTTGGGCTGAAAGTCATCCTGATTGAGCGCTACTCAACGTTGGGCGGTGTGTGTTTGAACGTGGGATGCATTCCCTCAAAAGCACTGCTGCATACGGCAGCGGTGCTTGAAGAGGCTCAGACGCTCTCTGCCCATGGCATTACTTTCGGTGCACCAAAGATCGACCTCGACAAGCTACGGGCATTTAAAGATGGCGTGATCGGGAAGCTGACCGGCGGTCTAGCTGGCATGGCTCGCGCACGCAAAGTGACTGTTTTGCAAGGGAGCGGTAGTTTCGTTGGCGCAAATCATCTGAATATACTGTCGGATGCAGGGACTTCCGTGGTGAAGTTTTCTCAGGCGATTATTGCTGCGGGCAGTCAGTCCGTGAAACTCCCGTTTTTGCCTGAAGATGATCGTATCGTTGATTCCACCGGCGCTCTGTTGTTGCGTAGTATTCCCAAGCGCATGTTAATCATCGGTGGTGGCATTATCGGCCTTGAAATGGGCACGGTGTACTCCGCGCTAGGTGCACGGCTGGATGTGGTGGAGATGCAAGACGGGTTGATGCAAGGTGCTGATCGAGACTTGGTAAAAGTATGGCAAAAGCTCAATAGCCCTCGGTTTGACAATATTATGATGGGAACACGCACGGTCTCGGCCGAGGCGAAGAAGGATGGCATTTACGTTAAGTTCGAGGGTGCGAATGCCCCGGCGGAACCGCAGCGTTACGACTTAGTGTTACAGGCTGTCGGGCGCACACCCAATGGTAAGAAAGTCGCAGCAGAGAAGGCGGGTGTGCTCGTTACGGACCGGGGCTTCATTGAGGTCGATCGTCAGATGCGGACAAACGTTCCGCATATTTTTGCTATTGGGGATATTGTTGGCCAGCCGATGCTCGCACATAAGGCTGTGCACGAAGGGCATGTCGCGGCTGAGGTCGCTGCCGGTCAGAAGAGCTTCTTTGATGCCCGTGTGATTCCGTCGGTTGCCTATACAGATCCTGAAATCGCATGGGTCGGGTTGACCGAAGAGCAGGCGGCACAGCAGGGCATTGAGGTGACAAAAGGTTTATTCCCCTGGGCGGCCTCGGGTCGTGCGATTGCCAATGGTCGTGATGAAGGTTTCACTAAGCTGTTGTTTGATGCAACGACCCACAAGATTTTGGGTGGCGGAATCGTTGGCACGCACGCCGGAGACTTAATTAGCGAAGTTGCCCTGGCGATCGAGATGGGGGCGGATGCCGTAGATATTGGCAAGACGATCCATCCTCATCCTACCCTCGGCGAATCTGTCGGTCTGGCGGCCGAGGCAGCGCATGGGCACTGCACAGACTTACCCCCCGTGCGCAAGCGTTAGGTTCTTGCGCACCCCGCCGTGGCACTTAGAGGTATCTGTTTAAAGTGCCACGGTTGAGAACCAAGGTATGGCGGCAATCGCAATTAGACCGACCAGTAACGCTGCAATATACGGCCAGATCGCGCCCATAACCTCGTCTGGCGAGGTACTGCCAATCCGGCAAGCGACATAAAAGCCCACGCCGATCGGCGGCATCATGAGCCCGATATTCATGGCTGTCACTACCACCATCGAGTAGTGGATGTCATGAATGCCCAGTTTCTTAGCGATAGGGAACATGATCGGTGCCAGGATCAGTAGCGCAGGCAGACCCTCTAGCAGACATCCTAGTATTAAGAAGAGGAGGATCGTGATGATCATGAAGCCCACGATCCCGCCTGGTAGCGTTGTGAGGAATTGAGTCAGGCTTTGTACTGCGCCGCTTTGCGTAATAGCCCAGGCCATCGCAGAAGCTGTCCCAAGAATTAAAAGTATTGCACCACTCAGGGCTGCGGTTTCAACGAGCATGGAGTAGACCTTGCGCCAGCCTATGCCACCATAAAGAACTTGGCCGATGATCATGGCATACAGCACAGCAATGGTTGACACCTCCGTTGCGGTGGCCACTCCACCACCTACTGCGCTTCGGATAAGAAAAGGAAGCACTAAGGCGGGCGCAGCGATCATCAGAGCACGGCCGATGACGGACCAACTTGCACGCCGGACATTTTCCATGATCTCATGGCGTGCCTTCCAACGGGCCAGCAAAGCTAATGCCACCAGCAGCACCGCCGCAATCACGACTCCGCTCTGAAATAAACCTGCAATGGATACGCCAGCAACTGAGCCCAACACAATTAAAACAATGCTCGGGGGCACGGTGTCAGCCATCGCGGCACCCGTTGCAAGTAGTGCAATCATTTCTTTAGGTTTGTGACCTCGCCGTTTCATTTCTGGAAATAGTGCGGGAGCAATGGTAGCCATGTCAGAGACTTTGGAGCCCGATATTCCTGAGACAATAAATAATGAGCCGAGCAGCACGTAGGACATGCCCGCCTTAATGTGGCCAAGTAAGGAGGCAAGAAAGTCAACGATGGCCTTTCCCATGCCGGTTGCATCCAAGACACAGCCCAGCAAGACGAAAATTGGGACTGAGACCAGGATCAAGCTCGACATGCCCTCGTCCATTCGTCCGATGACTACCATCAGTGGAACGGTTGTCGTGAAGCCTAGGTAGCTCAAGGCACCCAGGCCAAAACAAAACGCAATGGGCACACCTGCGACTAGGCAAAGTGCGACCAATACAACCAGAAAGATCATGATGTTGTAGAGGCCCAGACTTGTCAGAAAGTCAGAGCCGAGCCAGCATACGCAGGCTGCCACCGCGACGACGATGCTTGCTCCCAATAAGTTAGCTTTGCTCACTGTGTGGCTGGCATAGACGACTAGCACACCTAGCATCGCTAGAATTCCGAAGGCGAGTGCCGAGACACGGAACGTATTGGGTAAGTCTAGGGCTGGAGTTTTCACAAACCACTCATCTTCGGCGTAGATGAGTGCCGGGTGGACGAGTGCAAGAAGAAACGCCGCAATCGCAACCAGAGCAAGAGCATGGACAAAGCCTCTGACTCGTTCAGGCATCATCTCCAAAAACAGTGTCAGTCTTAGGTGTTCGTTACGATGCATTGCAATCGCAGTGCCCAGCATCGCAAGCCATAAAAATGAAAGCGAAACGACCTCATCAATCCAGACGATCGGGAGGGAAAAAACATAGCGAGCCACCACACCCAACAGCAGTAACATCACGATAACAACCAAGAGTAACGCGCTCGCAAACTCGATAGGTTTGAGCAGGCGCGAGACAATGGGAAGGGGTGGTGTGCTGATTTCGGTCGACATGGCGATCCCGGCTTAGGTCATATAAAAAATCCGGACGCTGCACAAGGACAGACGCCCGGAGTTGTAGCAAACGGAGCAGAGAGGCTGTTCCGCTTGTGCGCTTGCCTTAGGACAGTTTGCCGCTCGACTTCTCGAGTAGTTCCCATGCCTCGGCGCCTAGTTTGCCTTTCCATTCCGAGTAGAAGCCACCGGCGCGCAAACGATCGCGGAAAGAGTCCGCTTTTGTTTGATTGAAGATCATGCCTTTTTCAGTTAAGCCCTTTTGCAATCCTGCGTTCATGGCTGCAACGTCAGCACGTTCTTTCATGCCAGCGGCATTAATGTGACCGGCAACGATTGTGCGCATTTTTTCCGGCAGACGCTCCCAGGCACGACGGTTTGCCAAGAACCAGAAACCATCCCACATGTGATTTGTGATGGAGCAGAATTTTTGCACTTCGTTGAGCTTAGCCGTGTCGATGATCGCAAGCGGGTTTTCCTGGCCATCAACGATTTTCGTCTGCAAGGCGCTGTAGACCTCGTTGAAGTTAATTGAGGCGGGCGCAGAGTCGAACGCTTTAAACATTGAGGTCCAAAGTGGCGATACAGGCACACGAATCTTGAAGCCCTTCAAGTCGTCTGCTGTTTGGATTGGTTTGGTAGACGAGGTGATTTGACGGAAACCGTTATCCCAGATTTTGTCCATCGCAACAAGGTTCGCTTTACCAATTTCTCTGCGAACATGCGCACCTAAGTCGCCATCAAGTGCCTTCCATACAGCGTCGTAGTTGCTAAATGCGAAGCCAATGCCCGTAATGGAAGCTGCGGGCACTAGAGTCGCCAAAATTAATCCGGAAAGGGTGAAAAACTCGACACCCCCGTTACGGACTTGGCTCAGCATGTCAGTGTCTGAACCTAATTGGCTGCTTGGGAAAATTC
>JBILJY010000177.1:0-5425 GCA_044376975.1 Burkholderiaceae bacterium
ACCGGTCTCATCCAATAACTCAGTCGGAAAAGGCCCCGAGCCCACGCGCGTTGCGTAGGCCTTTGTAATGCCAAGTACATAGTTCAAGGTTTGAGGGCCAACACCCGCACCGGCCGCAGCTGCCCCCGCAATACAGTTGCTGCTGGTGACGTAGGGATAAGTGCCATGATCTACGTCAAGCAAAGCACCTTGCGCACCCTCAAACAACAGATTTTTTCCAGCCTGCTGGGCAGCAAACAAAGCACTGCTGACATCACCCACCATCGGTGCAATAGCGGGCGCCAACGCCATGGCTTGGTCAACGACCTCATCAATCGCCACAGCCTTAGCACCAAGGTACTGAGTCAGAACAAAGTTGTGCAAATCAAGGACTTCTTCGACTTTTGCACGGAACCCGGCGGGATCAAACAAATCCTGCACCCGTAACGCACGCCGTGCGACCTTATCCTCGTAGGCAGGTCCGATGCCGCGACCAGTTGTCCCAATCTTTGCATCACCACGACGCGCCTCGCGGGCCTGATCGAGGGCAACGTGATAGGGCAGAATCAAAGGACATGCTTCGGAAATCTTTAAACGCGATCGCACATCCAAGCCTGCCGTTTCGAGTTCGACTATTTCTTTAAGCAGTGCTTCGGGGGACAGCACAACACCGTTGCCGATGTAGCAGGTGACCGAGGGATGCATGATGCCCGAAGGGATCAGGCGCAGAATCGTCTTCTTGCCATTCACCCATAGCGTATGCCCAGCATTGTGACCACCTTGAAAGCGCACGACTCCGTGCGCTGACTCAGCCAACCAGTCAACAATTTTGCCCTTGCCTTCGTCACCCCATTGGGTGCCGATCACTACGATGTTCTTGCTCATATCACAAAGAAAAATCAGTTAAGTTTTGAACCAACGTTCTCACCGAGAGATCACCGCAAAACTACGCTGTGGATTACCTCGGGACCTATAAAACCTGTTTCACAACCCATTGACCGCCAAGCAAAACAAGTTGTCGGTCAAAAGTAAATTCATCATGCGTGGCAACCTCTCCAGGAAAGACCTGAACGACAATATTGCCAGTCTGACGCAAAGCGTAAATAGCCTGTCGCAATGCTGCATCTTGTCCTGCCGGCGCACGAATCGCTGGTGCTGGGCGCGCAGGCAGCAAACCATCTACAAGCTTTCGTAAATCAAGGCTAAAGCCCGTTGCGGGACGTGCGCGTCCAAAGGCGCGGCTCACGTCGTCGTAACGTCCGCCCTGCACAATTGCATCGTGCCACCCTTGCGCATAAACAGAAAACGTTACGCCCGAGTGATAGCCATAGGTGCCTACGTCCGCCAGATCAATACCAACAGATACATCATCGAGCGCCCCCAACAGGTGTTCGAGTGTGTCTAGCGCGGCCACAACACCGGGTAAGCGCGGAAGCTCTTTGCGCGCGCGCTCAAGCACCGTTAAATCGCCATAGAGCTGGGGCAAACGAACCAATGCCCCGACCGTCGCGGGCAATAAAGCGTCGCTGCCCGTACCTAATTGCGTCAACCCGGGTAGGTCTTTATCACGCAACAACGCCATGATCTCGTCCGCACGAGACACAGCTTTGGGATCTGTTTCAATCAAGCTACGCACCAGACCTGCATGACAAAGATCGAGGCGCAAAGTCTGGACTCCGGCCAACCGCACGCTATCCAGCGCTAAATGAATAATCTCGAGGTCCGCCTCGAACCCAGCGTGGCCGTAGATCTCAGCCCCGATCTGGAGTAGTTCACGGTTTGCGAGCAAGCCGGCGGGACGAGCATGTAACACGGGCCCGCAGTAACACAAGCGGGTGACACCTACGCGATTGAGCAAATGGGCATCAATGCGAGTGACTTGCGGTGTCATATCTGCGCGGATCCCTAAGGTGCGACCAGATAACTGATCCACCAACTTACTGGTGCGCAGATTCAGGTCGCTGCCCGTACCGGAAAGTAGCGACTCAATGTATTCGACCAAGGGCGGCGCTACCAGCTCGAAGCCGTAGGTACGGAACGAGTCAAGCAGTATGCGTCGCAGGTCTTCGATGCGTCGTGCCTCGGCTGGCAACATATCAGCCAGACTTTCGGGCAGCAACCAATTGCCTTTCATAAAACGAATACCCAAACGAAAGCGGCTTGGGGCGTAAGCCCGGCAAGCCGCCAGAACAATCGATAAAGCTTACAGCGCATTATACCTATTATGTGCGCCCTGTTTCGTGTAAAAAAAAGGAGCCCAGAGGCCCCTTTTTTTACTTGCCAGAAGACGACTTCAAATACCTGAAGAAGTCTGAGCTTGGATCAACGACCAAGACATCACCGGGTTTGCCAAAAGATGCTTTGTAACCCTCTAAGCTCTTGTAAAAGCTGTAGAAGCCAAGATCTTCGCCATAGGCTTTTGCGTAAATCCCTGCAGCTTGGGCATCGCCCTCACCCATGATGGCTTGAGCGCGACCGTACGCTTCAGCGACAATCTGCTCACGCTGACGGTCCGCTTCCGCACGGATTTTTTCGCCCTCAGCAGCACCAATTGAACGTTGCTCGTTAGCCACTCGAATTCGCTCAGACTCCATCCGTCGATACACGGACTCAGCAATTTCTGGTGCAAACTCAATACGCTTGAGGCGCACGTCTACGATCTGCACCCCTAGGCCTTCGGCACGTTTTGCTACGTTGGTGAGCACCTCTTGCATGATGACGTCACGCTCTAATGAGACCACGTCTTTCACCGTACGCACGTTGACTGAAGCGTTTAATGCGTCACGGATCTGCGCTTGCAGACGCTCACGCGCTGCGCGCTCATTGCCACCGAAGGTCACGTAATACAACCTCGGATCCACAATGCGCCACTTCACAAACGAATCGATAAGAAGGTTCTTCTTTTCCGAGGTTTGAATCCGCTCGGCCTCTTGCAAGTCGATCGTCAACAAACGCTTATCAAGCGTCACTACGTTTTGAAGCGGCGGTGGCAGTTTGAAATACAGACCAGGCTCAGAAATAACTCTCTTGACCTCACCTAAGGCAAACACCAGAGCGTAGTCGCGCTCGCGCACGACAAACACCGACGAGGAAAAAGCGACGACCGCGATAACTAAAGCGATCAACAGGGGAAGTAATCTATTCATGATCGATCCTCTGCTTAGCGACTGCCGCGATCACGCGTCAGTGTGTTGGTGGGACCTTGCGCCGCCGGACGCTGTGGGGAAGTTGGCGGAACGAAAGGTGGCGGTATAACTGGAGCTGTAGACGGCATCGAAGGCACTGTCACGGGACGCGTTGCGCCCTGTGCCGCTTGCTGAGCCAACTTATCCAGCGGCAAATAAAGCATGTTGGTCGACCCCTTGGTATCCACCAATATTTTGCTAGCACTGGTATACATCTGTTGCATCGTCTCCAGATACATACGTTCACGAATCACCAAAGGCGATTTTTTGTATTCCGCTAAGACGCTTGTAAAGCGCGCAGCGTCACCCACCGCATTACCGACGATACGTGCACGGTAACCTTCGGCTTGCTCAAGCATCCGTGAAGATTGTCCGGCAGCCATCGGAACGATTTGATTACGATAGGCTTGCCCTTCGTTGATCTGACGTTCGCGATCCTGCCCAGCCTTGACCGCGTCATCAAAGGCCGCCTGAACCTGCTCGGGTGGCTGTACGTTTTGGATCGCCACGCTACTAACCTGAACGCCGGTTTCGTAGCGATCTAAGATTTGTTGCATCAGTCTTTGTACATCCACTGCAACAGCAGTACGTCCCTCATAAAGCACAACATCCATCGGACGTTTGCCCACAACCTCGCGCATTGCAGTCTGCGCGGCCTGACGCACCGACTCGTCTGGATCTTTGGTCTTAAAGAGATAGTCTGGCGCACCGTCAGCACGCAGACGATATTGCACAACGAATTGAACATCAACAATGTTCTCGTCGTCAGTCAACATCAAAGATTCGGGCAACACACGATTGCGCGCCGTGCTGCGGAAACCCACTTCGAACGTCCGCAACTGCGACAGATTGACGATTTCGTGAGCCTGAATCGGAAAGGGAATACGCCATTGGAAACCAGCCAACGCCGTCGACTTGTATTTACCGAACTGGGTCAAGACCGCGACCTGACCTTCCTGAACGATAAAAAAGCCGCTCGCTAACCACAAGGCCAAACCAGCAGCGGCGATTACACCCAGGCCAATTTTAGATTGGCGAGGCGTTGGTCCGCTCGGTCCCTGCGAAGGAGCTCGATTACCGCCACCTTGTTTGCGCCCAAACAAACCGCCCAAACGCTCACTGAAATCGCGCCAAACTTGGTCCAAGTCTGGTGGGCCATTTTGTTTTGGTGGACGACGGGGCGGCTGATTCCCGTCTTTGGGGGGCTCATTGCCCCCACCATTCTGGCCACGGCCCCAGCCGGGATCATTCAGGTTGAATATTCTGGTTAGAAATCGCATTGTTATCCGAAAGTAAAGCAAATTGACTGATTGCTTCGCGTAAGCCACCGAGGCCATCGCGTTGCTGGGCACTTAAAAACACACGGCAAATCGTACCATGTTCATCTTGTTCTACCCGCGGCTCGAGACCCACAAGGTCGATCTTGTTGTAAACCAGAATACAAGGGATGTCAGCCGCACCGATATCACTTAGGACCTTGTTCACTTCGTGAATCTGTTCATCGCGCTGAGGGCTTGCGGCATCGACAACATGTAGCAATAAATCTGCGTGAATAGCTTCTTCGAGCGTTGCTCTGAAAGCAGCAATTAGTGTAGTGGGTAAATCGCGAATAAAGCCCACAGTATCCGAGAGGGTAATTTGCCCTGCACCCTCAATCCATACGCGTCGCGTTGTCGTGTCAAGCGTGGCAAAGAGCTGGTCTGCGGCATAAGCCCCCGCTCGCGTCATCGCATTAAATAACGTTGACTTACCTGCATTGGTGTAACCCACCAACGATACAGAAAGTGTCGCACCGCGCGCGCGCGAGCGGCGCTGTGTGGTGCGTTGCCTCTGGACACGTTCGAGTCGCTCGCGTAATACGCGCACTTTGGCGCCGATCATCCGACGATCCATCTCGAGCTGAGACTCGCCTGGACCGCGCATTCCGATGCCACCGCGCTGACGCTCGAGGTGGGACCACATTCGCGTCAAGCGTGTGGACAGGTGTTGCAACTGAGCAAGCTCGACTTGAAGCTTGCCCTCATGGCTTTTGGCACGCAGTGCAAAAATATCCAAAATTAGAGCAACACGATCAACCACACGCAAATTAAACTGCCGCTCTAGGTTGCGCTGCTGGGCCGGAGACAAAGGCTGGTCAAACAAGACCACTTCAGCATCGCCCTGTTCGGCAAGCAGGACCCCTTCCTGCACCTTTCCCGAACCAATGAAGTAGGCTGCGTCAGGGCGCTGACGCCGAGCCTTGAGCGAACCGACGAGCACAG
>JBILJY010000179.1:0-5408 GCA_044376975.1 Burkholderiaceae bacterium
AAACTTTTTCTGAATCTCATCTAAGGCGGCAAAATCCGATTCAGTCAGTTTCTGTATGGAATCCTCAAAGAGCCGAGCCTCCAGAAGTTTGCGCAAGTCAAACACATCATTAATCTCGGCACGCGACAGGCTCGTGACCACAGCGCCTTTGTGCGGGATCATTTGAATCAAACCCTCCGCCTCGAGCTGAATCAACGCCTCTCTCACCGGAATCCTACTCGCCCCAAAAGCTGTGGCTAGCGCGTCTTGGCGCAGCTGTGCCCCAGCCTCGTGGATACCGCTCAGAATATCTTGTCTGAGCTTATCCGCAATGGCGTTGGCTACGGTTTTGTGTTTCATGATTCCAGCAGTATTAGATCCAACCCTCATTTTATGGGATATTTCTTGACTTGCATATTTTATACAATATACAATTTATAGCATTAAGTTTTACTTATGCATACAGGTCAAGTCATGCAAAACATCACGACAGAACAAGCGCGTGCAATACCGACCCCACCGATTGCTGTACGCGCCGTGCTGGCAACGTCAAAGACAACCCTCACTGTCGAGAGATGGTTAATCACGGGGCTGATGTTTTTATTGACCTTTCTCATCCTGCTTAATATTGTTACCCGCTACAGCGGGGCATCGCTTTATTGGGTTGATGAGTCCGCCGTCTATTCCGTCGTTTGGCTCACCTTTATTGGCGGCTCTGCCATGACGCGGTTACGTATGGATTTTGCAGTTGAAATGCTGACTGACAAACTGTCCGCTTCCTATAAAAAAATCGCAAAAATTACCGCTGGCCTAGGTATTGCCATTTTTTCAATTGCGCTGGCATGGATGTGCCTACTCTGGTTTGATCCGATTGGCTTTGCCCAAGCAGGCTTCGAGCCAAAGGCCTTTGCGGCCAAGTCTTTTAACTTTCTCTATACAGAACGAACGCAAACACTAAATTGGCCAAGCTGGGCCGTGTATCTGATCATTCCAATATTTTCTATAACAATGGTGATCCATAGCGTAGCGAATCTGCTCGAGGACATGGGTTTCGCACAAGTATCGAAGTTCAAGGAGTTTGGTCTAAACAATGCAGAGAGTATTAACTAATCATGATGACTCTTTCTGCCTTCTTAATCATGATGCTAGTCGGGATCCCAATCGGCATTTGCTTATGTTTGGGAGCCTTGGCCTACATTATTGACTCCGGCAATCCTCTATTGTTTTCAAACTATCCACTACAGCTATTCGGCGGCGTGGATAGTTATGGATTGATCGCTATTCCTCTATTCATACTGATTGGCGAAATCATGAATGGCGGCGGCATTACCCAACGTATCGTCAATCTCGCGATGGCTTGTGTCGGTGCGTTAAAGGGCGGCCTTGCCTACGTCAACATTCTGGCCAACATGATGGTTTCCTCAATCTTGGGGTCGGCAACAGCACAGGTTGCCATCATGTCGCAAATCATGGTCCCAGAGATGGAAAAAAAGGGATATGACAAAACCTTTGCCGCTGGACTCACCGCTTATGGCGGCATGCTCGGGCCCATCATCCCACCTTCCGTTATGTTTGTGGTGTATAGCACGCTCGCACAAGTTGCTGTCAGCGATATGCTCATCGCAGGAATTATCCCTGGCCTCATCCTAACGCTCATGTTCTTTTTCATCATCATGGTGATGGGGTTTTTCTATAACTATCCTCGCGGTGAAAAACAATCGCTTAAAGAGCGCTTCAGTATCTTCCTTGACGCGTCCCCCACTCTATTAATTCCCATTGTGATTGTTGGCTCAATTCTCTCTGGCCTGGCAAACCCCACTGAATCGGCAGCAGTCGGATCCATCGTAGCCGCCTTAGTAGGACGCTATTGGACTCGCGAATTTGATTTTTCCCAGCTACCAAAAATGATGTTGCGCGCTGGGATCTATTCAGCGATTGTTTTGTTTTTGGTGGCCGCCGCCGCAGTGTTCTCATGGGTGTTGATCTACGGAAAAATCCCACTGATGATCGCAGAGAGCATTAAGAATGTAGCGACCAGTCCGATCGCATTTCTATTGATCGTTAGCGTGGCGCTATTACTGATCGGAACGGTCATTGATGGAATTCCCGGACTCATCATGGTTGTCCCAATCTTGTTACCGATCGCGACAGGCGTCTACGGGATCGATCCGAGACACTTTGGTGTGGTGGTCGTCATCAACTTAGTTCTTGGACTACTCACCCCGCCTGTCGGCTTGTGCTTTTTTGTTGCGTCCGCGGTGACAGGTGCAAAGCCTGGCCCTATGTTTATTGTCACGATTCCATTTTTTATCGTTTCATGTTTATTGCTCGTTTTACTTTGTTTCTATCCAGAAATTTCAACCGTGTTATTGAAGTAATTCACATTGTGCAAAGGAGATTGAAAATGAATATCACACGTCGTCAAGTCATCATCGGTGGTTCAGCCTTAATGATGGGTACACCTGGCATGCTGCTGGCTCAAACCAAGCAATTGCGTCTTGGAATTCTGACGCCAAACGGCCACCCTTGGAACGTCGCCGCTGAAAAAGTAGCAGCGAGTCTTAAAGAACAAACGAACGGGCGTCTAAACTTAACCGTCTTCGCCTCGGGTCAGTTAGGTAACGAAGGTGCAATGCTTCAGCAAATGCAGTCAGGTGCCCTGGATATGGGCTGGATCATGGCGGCGGAACTCGGCTCACGTGTGCCTACCATTGCTGCAATTACCGCACCCTACATCGTTGACTCAACCGACAAAATCGCAAAACTGGTGCGCCATCCTGTTGCCATGAAACTGTTGGATGTTCTGCCTGCTGAAACCGGAACGATCGGTCTCGCCTGGGGGATTACCGGTATGCGTGCTATTTTTGCAGCAAAAGATATCAGTAAGATTGCAGACATCAAAGGCATGAAACTACGTATCAATCCAACGCCAGCCTACCGAGATTTTTATCAATTACTTGGCGCAGCGCCAACACCCGTTGCAACGCCACAAGTGTTTGATGCGATGTCTAACGGACAAGTAGACGGACTTGAAGCTGACTTAGAGTTTTCGTGGAATCAACGCTTTGACAAAGTTTCAAAATCGATTCTTCAGATGAATGCGATTTTCATGCCTGTTGTCGCATTGGTATCCGGTCGCTTCTGGCAAGGCACTCCAGCTGCAGATCGCGAGTTAATCACCAAAGCCGTACGCGCCGCTCTCGATTTCCAAGTCGACCAAATAGCTCTAAACGAACCCAAGCTTATTGAGCAATTTAAAGCGACCAAGATCCCCTTCCGCTATGCAAATGCTGCGGACGCGCAATCCGTGATTGCTGACTACGACAAGATTTGGCTGCCTAAAGCACCGATCTTGGCTGAGCTCAGAAAAGTCGGCAAAACACTGTAATTCACTCCTCTTGAGAAGCTTCTGTCATGACAAATAATGTTTTCCTAGGAGTCATTCCTGCGCTGATGACCCCCTGCACACCAACACGTCAACCCGATTTTGATGCGTTAGTGCGTAAGGGGAAAGAGCTCGTAGAGGCCGGCATGTCTGGGGTCGTGTATTGTGGCTCGATGGGTGACTGGCCTCTCTTGACCGATGAACAACGCATGCAAGGAGTCGAGAGCCTTACCAAAGCGGGCGTGCCCGTGGTGGTCGGGACCGGCGCGCAAAGTCCCAAGCGCGCGGCGGCACTTGCCGCGCATGCGGCGCGATCCGGCGCGAAGGGACTGATGGTGATCCCTCGTGTATTGTCACGTGGAACGTCTTTGGCCGCGCAGCGGGCTCATTTCGAAGGAGTCCTTCAGGCGGCGTCTGGTCTTCCATCCGTTATCTACAACAGTCCGTACTATGGGTTTGAGACACGCGCTGACTTGTTCTTTGAACTTCGCAAGAAGTATTCAAATCTTGTGGGGTTTAAAGAATTTGGTGGCGCTGCTTCACTGCGCTATGCGGCTGAGCACATCATTGGGCAGGATCCAGGTGTCTCTTTACTAGTCGGTGTCGATACCCAGGTTGTGCATGGTTATATCAACTGTGGTGCAGTCGGGGCTATTACTGGTATTGGCAACATCTTGCCTAAAGAGGTGTTGCACTTGGTAGAGCTGTGCAAGAAAGCGGCCAAGGGGGACTCAGTTGCGCGAGCCCGTGCGACTGAGCTTGATCATGCACTAGGCGTGCTGTCTTCTTTTGATGAGGGTGTTGATTTGGTTTTGTACTACAAGTACCTGATGGTTCTTGAGGGTAATCCTGAGTACACACTACATTTCAACGAGACGGACGCCTTGTCACCGAGCCAGCGCCATTATGCGGAAACACAATTGCGCTTATTCAAAGCTTGGTATCAGGCCTGGACGAAGTAAATCCTAGCAATAAAGACCTCAAGCCAATGGCTTGGGGTCTTTAATTAATCCTACGCAAGCTTAAGCTTTAACTAAAAATGCTGCACAAGAGCTAGCTGTTTCGGAAGTCAACTTACCTGCCCCGGGCATTTTTCCCCAGCCACCTTTGTCAATATATGTGCCGCGTGCCCACTCGTCGGTCTTCTTCAGCTCTGTCAAGTTCGCCGCAAAGTTGGCATCACGTTTGAACATTTCAGCACATACGGGTGATAGCGAAGCCACGATTGCTTTATTGGCTTGCGCCTGTCCTAGCGTAGCAGAGCCACCTGATGTTTCCCAACCTGCAAAACTAAAACCGACGAAGGCGACGAAGGCAGCGCCCGCAACAGCACCCCAAAGAGCGGGTTCGGTTTGAATAGGAAGTTTCATAGATGACCTTTGAGTGAACAACGGAAAACCGTCCGTTAACGTTGAGACCCACTCTACGCGATAAGCGAATACAAAACCGTTTTATTACTGTTTTAGTTGCTCTTCGCGGGAATACCCTCCCGCTTGTCTCAACAGTAAGAGTCCCGCCAAGGCAGCTAAACCTCCAAGGCACGCATAAGCGACACCGAAGTCATCAAAATATGTCACCGCTACCGAAAATAGCGATGGCAACACCAGTACACCCGCAAACATCAAGCCAGAGCCTAGGCCCGTTGCCTCTGTTCTTTGCGCACCGCCCAGTCGGGCCCACTCGGCATAGGCAAGACCTGTGAAACCGCTAGCTGTCGCACCAGCAATAGCGCATAGCAACAGCACAATAACTGGACTCCAACTATCAGCGAACTGACCAGCTAGCATGGCAGTCCCGCCCATTACAAAGCCTTGCCACACCAATAAAAACTTTGCAGATACACACTTATCAGCTAGCCAGCCCCAAATCGGTCGGCTCACCACCGCCGCAAGTTGATACACAGCCAAGGCCCAGCCCGCTTGAACCAAATTAAAACCTGCCTTGCTAGTTAAGTGCACAGTCAAGAAGGCAATAAAACATAATTGCACGCCGCTGTAGACAAAGCTCGTGAAACCAAGGCGTCTGAGCTCCGGCCGCTCGAAGA
>JBILJY010000180.1:0-5384 GCA_044376975.1 Burkholderiaceae bacterium
CGCAGCACTTGTTACGTTGACGGTGTTCGGGTTGACTGCTGGGTTGGTACTCATGTTGGCCGTGGGTAACCCCGAGGGGTTAGTCGCGCTGATGCCACCCGTCAACAGTGCATTGTTAAGTGCAGGATTAAGCTGGCTAGGCGCCATCGGATAGTCTCCAAGGCGCGCCAACACCGCTTGCTGCACACGTTGCGTGGCCTGTGGCAAGGTTGCTGCGGAGGCCGCATGGACCTCACCCGAAAGAGCTTGTGCAAAGCCTGGCAGACTTGCTGCGGTTTGACCGGCAACGGAATACAGCAAAGAGTCTTGTGCTGCCGTAGCGGCACCCGACTTGTTCACCCCTAAGAGTTGATCTAAGACCTTTGCGACTTCTTTGATGTTGGTCGTGTTGGCCAACAACGTCGTGCTGTAAGAGGTGGGTGTGACGGCCAGCTCAACGCTATTGCTGCTATTGACGTTATAGAACGCAATAAACTGCGTGCCACCTACCAGCTCGGCGGGCTGGATGAGCGTGCTGAACCGCCCCGAGATGCCACTGGTCGCTGTCACAATGCGAAAGCGATCGCCAAGCGACGGAACATAGATCGCGGTGCCGTAGCCAGACTCGCTTGCGCTAAACAAGTTTGATAAGCGCGGTGTAAGCGTCGCACCCGAAGTAATCGTGAACTGACCGCCAACGCTCAACAGCGAGTAATAGCCCGTTGCACCTATCGGTGTTGTGCCGTTCGCTTGAGTCAACCCCGCGATATCTTGTTGATAAGTTGAACCTGCGTTCATTGACACGTTGCTCGAGGCCACTAAATAGCCTGGCGAGTTACCGGGTTTGAGTATGCCCGCAACGGTTAGGTTGCCACCAATCGTACCTGTGCCCATTAAGGTACCAGCAGACGCGACATAGACAGCACCCGTGCCAGTGGGCGATGAGCCCGCGACCGCTAAGGTACCGCTGGCGACGGTTGTGCCACCGCTGTAGGTATTCGCACCCGTAAAGATCGTCGTACCCGTGCCGTTAAACGTTAAGCCACCGACACCAGAGAACACCCCAGAGAGAGTTGCCGAACCCGCCGTCGGCGCCGTAATCGTGCCACCCGCGCTCAATACGCCGAAGGCCAAGCTTGACGTGTCACCATTGAGCAGCGATAACGTGCCACCCGCAAAAACAGGCCGACTGGTAGGGCTAAGATTGGCCAAGCCGACTGTCATACCTGAGCCAATCGTTGTCCCGCAACCGCTACCGTAACAAGTTACCGTCAAACTCCAAATATTATTAACCGAATCAGTCTGAGTCAGTGTGTACCAGTAGTCGTTAGAAGTACTGTAATACGTTGTTGCATCACCAAAGCCGAGCTGGGCAGGGGTGACGCCACTCAATACACCACTGAGCGTTGAATTGAGGATTGAACTATCGGTCGTCGACAAAGTCGAGATGCCAAAGTTTGTCGAGCCAGACACTCCCGTTGCAGCAAGCTTGCCGTAGGTTGAAGTGCCGGCGATGATGATGTTGTAGTTGGTTGGCAAAACACCTGTGTAGGTCAACGCACCATTCACATTGCCGGCGCCTTGTTTGTTGTTCAAGGTGCCTAGCGTGGCATTGACGTTTTGGATACCGGCGATTGCACCAACGATGCTACCTGTATTTGTGATGGTACCTACCGAGGCTACAAAATTTGATGTTTGGATGTAAATACCTACTCCAGCACTGGAGGAAATTGTGCCACTATTCAATAACGTGATGAGGGTGCCTGATGTATTACCAATACCCTTGCTAGCGCCGCTGATGGTTCCTGAGTTATTCAGTAACAGGATCGTACTGTTAGTTGTATTGCGTAGGCCAACGTTGCCAGAAGAAATGGCTCCCGTATTGACGAGGCTGCTAATAGTGGAGCCCAGGGAATTACTCAGTCCGTAAGTATCAGTGACACCGCTGCTTGATAACGTTCCGTTATTGGTCACAGCATCGATGTTTGCGGTGTTTCTTAGGGCCGATTCGTTATCGCCAGTCACCGATATAGAACCGCTATTTGTGATCGAATAACTACATAACCACGTGTTATTTGTTTGCGTCGCAACCAATGCCGTGGTCACTGAGGTGTTTCCAGCACAGGCGCCCCACGCACTAGCCTGAAACCCTAAGATCCCAAGGCCTGACAATTGAACAAGGATGCACGGGATATTATGCAACCAACTTTTAGTGCTTTGTTTTTTACGCACCTTGGGCGGCACTTGATCGGTCAATTCATCAATTAACACGCGAGCCCCAGTATTCGATGTCAACATTATTTTTAACCAATTAGCTGTTGCAATATTTTTTAAGTTTCATTACGCAGAGATGTTAGCGCGCTTTTGAGACGTGGCCGACGAACCAAACCCGCGACTACGCATCACGAAAGTTCTATCAGGCCTGCCCTTTTTGTTGTTTTGAACGGCCAAACAAGGCCCGCAGCGAGAAGCCCATCACCAACGCTGTCCCCAAGAGCACCAACAAACCACCAACCATTGTTGCCCACGTCACCGACTCGCCCAACAGCCAAGCACCCCATACGGTACCGAACACTGGGATCAAGAAGGCAACCGTCAGCGCCGAGACACCACCACGCCGAAGTTCGTTGATGTCGCTGTCGGACAGCGATTTGATGACGCGGTTTTGCATGCCTGCATAAGGTGTCTGCCCTGCTTGATTGTGTTGAGCCAAAGTCAAAAAAGGCATGCACATAAATAGAGCCAAGAGCAAAACGTTTGGTTTCAAAGCACTCTCCTAGATTTACCCCCGCATTACAGCATATGAGCCCTAGGTCGCACGTTCGAATCTTGCTAGACAGTCCAAAAACTATCAGGTGTGTATCCGGTCTAAAACGTAGTTCAGCATCTCAACTATGTTTGCGTATTCTTTTTCTATTTGCTTGATGTCTTGTGTTTTGTTTGAATCATGTCATACAGCGCAAGAACTTTTTGCGCTGCGTACAAAATGGGGTAGTCGATAAACTGCCCATCGAGTTGAAAAGATGAGCTACCCTCCTTCTCTGCTTGTTCAAACGCCGCCACCAATCGACGGGCTTTTTGCACTTCCAATTCGGAAGGCGTGAAAGCCTCATTGACCACTGGCACCTGATCTGGATAGATACAAAGCTTGCCCTGGAACCCAAGCTGTTTTGCCCTGCGCGCAGAGTTTGCAAATCCTGATGTATCTTGCAGGTTGATCCAGACGGTATCGATGGGCGGCTCCAAACCAGCCCAACGTGACAGCATGACGATTTCATTGCGATAGGGTAATAGCTCTAGCTCATCGGCTGTCCACTGCAAATTCATGTCAAGTGAAAAATCACCCGCCCCAAATGCCACACGGCGGATACGTGTCTTGGCACCTAGGATCTCGCGCAAGTTGCCCAGTCCTCTCCCCGTTTCGATCAGTGGCATCAGATCGATGGAGCCCTCTTTCAGCCCACGTTCGCGCTCGAGACGACCAATCATCCAATCGGCGATTTGAATATCACGCACTGACTCTGTTTTAGGCAAAACGATGCCATCCACACCCTGCCTCACAACGCCAAGAATGTCTCCAAAACCGTAATGTGAATCCAAGGGATTGATCCGGACATAGCCCAAGCATTTGCGTGGCTTGGCAAGTGCCTCAACAGCTTTCTCTCGACTCGCCTCTTTTGCACTGACGGCACAGGCATCCTCTAGATCAAGGATGACAGCATCTGCGTCAAGGAGAAAAGCCTTTTCGACACGCCGGGGATGGTTGGCTGGCGCGAAAAGAAAGGTACGAATGGTTTTCATAAGATATCTCCAAATGTACGTACAATTTAGATGGATTGAAATTGAGTGTCAATCAGTGCGAATTTTGATTACGTTCAGACAAACACTTTTTATTGCCATACAAAGCTTGTCTTGAATGTCTGGCCTTAAAGGAAACCATCAGAATGAACAAACATTCGATAGACACTCAACCCTTGAAGTCAGTCGACACACCATTCGCCAGGCGCTACGTGAGCTGAAAACGGATGGTCTGATTCTCTGGCGTGCAGGCATCGGAACGATTGTCCGTACCCAGCCTGAGAAAATCTGGATCATGAGCGGCTTAAACACACTCACTGATCTTCTCGAATTCGCAACTGAAACCGAGATGCAGATCCTCTCCAAGACGCCCCAGCGTCAAGGGCAGCGAGAATGTTGGCTGCCCCCATGCTGGAAAAATGCTGTTGATCGGGGCGAACGTGGAGTTTTCGCCTGCGCAGGATCCAATAGCTGTTGCAGACTGAATCGCTCGACATGTTTTTGTATCACTGCGTTCATTGACTGCGGCCATGACCAGAATTGGTCCTGCCAAAAAATTGGACAGGTCGAGTACATTGAGATCGCTCAATGGTTTCGGATTGCTATTGTTTGTTTTCATGATCCTCAAGCGAATTTTAGACGCTTGATAACCTTTTTATTCATGAGGATCTATTGACGCAGTTTGGAAAGATAGGCCGTGGCCTCTTGAAGCGACACCAAATCAGCATATTTCTGTTGCATGTCAAATAAATTTGCCTCATGTGGTCCTTGAGCGCGGTCACCCACACACTCAGCGACCAACATTGGGCGATAACCATAGGCAGATGCATCAATCGTGCTTGCACGAACACAACCGCTCGTGGCACAACCCGTGATCAAAAGCGTATCGACTGACTTGAACGTCAACCAAGACTGCAAGGTGGTACCAAAAAAAGCCGAAGCGTGGTGCTTGATGGAAACAAACTCGTCACTTTTTGGTTTCAAACTATCAACAATATCTGCGGCTGAAGTTCCATCCACCAAATCCTTTAAACGTGGAACTTTCAAACCAAACGTTCCGATATCCGATCCATCGTTTGATGTGACGAACCTGACGTGCGCGATGGGAATCTGGGCTTGCCTGCACACGTGCAGGAGATGGGTGGTATTGTCAATCGCTACGTTGATATTGTGACCACCAAAAAAATTCTCATCTGTGAAAGCATTTTGTAAATCAATGATCAACAATGCTGGCTTTTCACCAAAACCAATCCTATTCCCCATGTTTTGCTTTTTATAAATATCCATTTTTCATCCTTGTGTCTTTACCGCAAGAAATCATTACGAGAAACGAGTCCCAAAGTCATCTTTTACAGAACCCATGAGCGGAGACCCTGCAGTGTGTGCAAGTTGACGCTACAGACGGATTGATCCACCCTATCTATCAGTGGGGATTATCTCGACAGACTGTTCAAATATTGAATCACTGCATCTTTGCTCATGACATTGGCTGAACTGCGATCCATGTCAAACAGCGAGACCGCATGGGACAGTGGTATGCGATCAAAAACAGCCTCTCTTGGCACTAATACTCGGTAATTCGACTGGGCACCGTCCACCACGGTTGC
>JBILJY010000181.1:0-5370 GCA_044376975.1 Burkholderiaceae bacterium
GACTAGCGCGCAGGCGCTGACAAACTCGATGGCGAAGTCACGATCCGATACAGCATCAAGTGAGTTCAGGCAGACTCCGTCGAAGCCCAACAGTTTCGCAACCAGCGGACGATCGATGGGAAAGCTCGTGCCCGCTAAAGCGGCAGCACCTAAGGGGAGGATGTTGACTCGGGTGCGGCAGTCGATGAGACGCTGGGTGTCGCGTCCAAACATTTCTGCGTACGCAAGCAGATGATGACCAAAGGTGACGGGTTGTGCGACTTGCATGTGTGTAAAGCCAGGCAAGATCGTGCCGGCGTGCTCGAGCGCAACGGTGGCCAACGCGCGCCGTAATTGCTTGAGCAGTTCGATGAGCTGGTCAATCTGGTCGCGCAGCCACAAGCGGATATCCGTGGCCACCTGATCGTTGCGTGAACGCCCCGTGTGGAGACGTTTACCGGCATCGCCTACCAACTCAACTAGGCGTTTTTCGATATTGAGATGAACATCTTCTAGGTCAAGCAACCAGGTAAAGCTGCCCGCCTGAATTTCGCTTTGAATTTGCGCCATGCCGCGTTCGATGTCTGCCCGGTCTTGGGGGCTGATGACTTTGACGGCTTCCAGCATTTGGGCGTGGGCGAGCGAGCCCTGTATGTCGAACATGGCCAGTCGCTTATCAAAGTCGACCGAGGCTGTATAACGTTTGACAAGATCCGAAACGGGCTCGGAAAAGCGGGCTGACCACGCTTGCCCTTTCTTGTCAAATTGGCTCTTATTGGAGTTTGGGTTATTTTTCATAGGGATAAATTATAGAACGGGGGCTTTAACCCTGTGTCCATGCGATAATTTTTTAACGTTACAACTCAAAAAGTCCGGAATCAACATGGCTGCGGTAAGGGTCGGCATTGCGCAATTAAACGCTCTAGTAGGGGATTTGGCGGGAAACGCCGCCCAAGTCCTTGAGGCTGCTCGTCGTGCCCATGAGCAAGGAGCGCGTGTGCTTCTCACGCCTGAGCTCATGCTAACCGGTTATCCACCCGAGGATTTGCTGTTGCGCCCCGCATTTGTAGAGGCTTGCCAACGCGCGCTAGGGCAGCTCTGTCAGGATTTGGCAACGCTGGCAGGCTTGCACGTGGTGGTTGGTCACATTGTTGCAACCCCTGGTGGCTTGCGCAACGCGGCTTCGGTGTTGTGTGACGGAGCAGTGCTTGGTACTTATTTCAAACGAGAGTTACCCAATTATTCCGTTTTTGATGAAAAGCGGTATTTCACCCCCGGTGATCAGGCTCTGGTGTTTGTCGCCGGCGGGGTACGTTTTGGCGTCAATATTTGTGAGGATATCTGGCTCGCCGGATCGGCTGATCAAGCGCGCTCCGATGGCGCACAAGCGCTGTTAGTGCTTAACGCCTCCCCCTTCAGTGTGACGAAACAAGCGCAGCGTGCTGACATCGCACAACGTTGTGTGGGACGCACAGGCGTGCCGCTGTTCTACGCCAATATGGTTGGCGGGCAAGATGAACTGGTGTTTGACGGAGCGTCCTTTGTGCTCGATGCCCAGGGGAATGTTTTAACGCGCCTTTCAGACTTCGTTCCAGACATGGCGTTTGTCGACATCCATCCCGATACTGCCGTGCAGCCTGTGGCCAAACCCCACGCCGCACAGCTTTTAACGCTCGTCGCACCAGACTGCGTCGAGGCGCAAGTTTGGAGTGCACTCAAGCTGTGCCTCGCGGATTACGTCAAGAAGAACGGCTTTCGTTCGGTCATACTTGGTCTGTCTGGTGGCATTGATTCGGCCGTTGTTTTAGCCATTGCGGTGGATGCGCTAGGTGCTGAGCATGTACACGCGGTCATGATGCCGTCGCGCTACACGGCCGATATTTCGCAGATTGATTCACGCGAGATGGTTAAGCGTCTTGAGGTTGATTATCGGGAAATCGCAATTGCGGGGCTAGCAAGTAATTTTGACGACATTTTGGGGCCTATTTTTGTTGGGCGCGCTCCAGATGCGACCGAAGAAAACATTCAAGCGCGCTTGCGAGGAATGTTGTTGATGGCTCTTTCCAATAAATTTGGCCATCTGGTGCTGACAACAGGCAATAAATCGGAATTATCGACAGGCTATTGCACGTTGTACGGGGATATGGCTGGTGGGTTTGCCGTGCTTAAAGACGTGGCGAAGACCTTGGTCTACCGGATGGCTAAGTGGCGCAATCTTACTGGCGAGGTCATTCCTGATCGCATCATCACGCGCCCACCCTCAGCGGAGTTACGTGAAGATCAAACGGATCAAGACAGCTTGCCGGAATACGACGTGATCGATTCCATCATAGAGCGCTACGTTGAACAAAATCAGTCCGTGGCCGATGTGATCGCAGCCGGCTATGCGCCTGAAGCCGTCGAGCAAATTGTTCGCTTGATTCGTATCAACGAGTACAAGCGTCGTCAGGGACCGTTTGGCCCCAGAATTACGGAACGAGCGTTTGGCCGCGATTGGCGGTATCCTTTATCTAACGGCTTTCGTGAAGCCACTTAACCCCCCTTAATCGGACAGGATCCATCGTGAAGCAAGTCACAGCAATTATTAAGCCATTCAAACTTGATGAAGTGCGTGAGGCCCTTGCCGAAGTAGGCGTCAACGGCCTGACCGTCACCGAGGTGAAAGGCTTTGGGCGTCAAAAAGGGCATACAGAGCTGTACCGTGGCGCTGAATATGTTGTGGATTTCTTGCCCAAGATTCGAGTAGAAATGGTGGTGGTCGATAGCGCAGTGGATGGTGTTATTGAAGCCATCGTCAAAGCGGCGCGCACGGGTAAGATTGGCGACGGGAAGATCTTTGTATCGTCTGTTGAGCAAGCGGTGCGTATTCGTACCGGCGAAAGTGGTGATGCGGCCCTCTGATGAAGCAATTCAATTGGAATAATCCGTACCCGACGATTCGGATACCGGTCTTTGCACGCAACGTCGTATCCACCTCACATCCTCTCGCTGCGCAGGCAGGGTTGCGGATGCTTCTCAAAGGCGGCAGCGCTGTCGATGCAGTGATCGCGGCCGCGGCCACGATTGCGTTGGTCGAGCCCGTATCGTGTGGCTTGGGCGGCGATGCGTTCTCCATCGTTTGGGATGGTAAGACGCTGCAAGGTCTAAACGCTTCGGGCTATGCGCCTGACGCTTGGAGCCCAGATTACTTCAAGAATAAGTATGGCATTGGCCCGAATGGTCTGGCGCAAGCGCCCAAGCGCGGCGTCGATGCGATCACCGTACCAGGGGTGGTTGCTGGTTGGGCTGCCTTGCATGAGCGCTATGGAAAGTTGCCTTTTGCAGATTTAATGGTTCCGGCTATAGAAATTGCTGAGCGTGGCTATGCTGTGCCGCCAGTCGTTGCTCAGAAGTGGGCGGCCGCCGTGCCCGAATTGAAAGATCAGCCTGGTTTTGCGCACACCTTTATGCCGAACGGTCGCGCGCCGAATGTCGGTGAGCGGTTTGTCTTTAAGGATGTCGCGCAAACCCTGCGCAAGATTGGCGCGACCAAGGGTCGGGATTTGTATGAGGGTGACACAGCAGAAAAGCTCGTGGCCTTTATTCGCGCAAACGGCGGCGCGCATACGCTGGATGATTTTCGTAGCTATCGCCCGGATTGGGTGACACCGATCTCCAAGAGCTATCGCGGCTACACCTTGCATGAGATTCCCCCGAATGGCCAGGGCATCTCTGCCTTGATGGCACTCGGTATTCTCGAGCACTTTGATCTCGCATCGCTCAAGGTTGATTCGGTGGAGTCGCAGCACATTCAGATCGAGGCCATGAAGCTTGCCATGGCAGATTTGTATCGCTATGTCGCGGATCCACGCACGATGGAGGTCACGCCTGCGCAGATGTTGGATGACGCCTACCTGGCTTCACGTGCCAAGTTGATTGATCCGAGCCGGGCAACGTTGTTCCCACCAGGTAACCCGTCTTCAGGGGGCACGATTTATCTGACGGCGGCTGATGAGAACGGCATGATGGTCTCGTTTATTCAGTCCAACTACATGGGGTTCGGCTCAGGTGTGGTGGTGCCCGGTACGGGTGTCAGCTTCCAAAACCGCGGGGTTGGGTTTTCTATGGATCCGAAATCTGCAAACGTGGTGGCTGGGCGTAAACGCCCTTTTCATACCATCATCCCGGGCTTTCTCACCAAGGGCGGTGAACCCGTCATGAGTTTTGGTGTGATGGGGGGTGATATTCAACCCCAGGGGCACGTGCAGACGGTGGTGCGTATGCTGGATTATGACCAACAACCCCAGGCCGCGTGTTGTGCCCCACGTTGGAAGCTCAATAGAGATTTCACGCTGGATGTGGAGTCCTCGATGCGGGCCCAGACCATTGAAGGGCTTAAGGGCTTGGGGCATACCTTGAAAGCGATCGACGACCCGTATATGGACTTTGGGTCGGGCCAGTTCATCTGGCGCCTTTCGCATGACCTGGAGGACGGCTATGTGGTGGCCAGCGACAGTCGCCGGGACGGGCAGGCTGTCGGGTTCTGACTAAATTGTCGTAACAAATGAGCAGCGGACTTCTAGGGTTTTCCCTAAAAGTCCGCTTTTTGTTGGGTGTTACGCGAATTTAGATGGTTTTTATTGTAACAAGTCTTAGAATTACAGTGTTGTTACAAAAAACCTAGGAGCCTTCAAAATGTCCCAAATTAAACTGACTCGGCGTCAGTTTTTTCAGGTGACCGGTGCAGGACTCGGAACCAGCAGCATGACCGTCATGGGTCTTGCGAATGCTGCGGATCCGGTGTTCAAGAAACCGAACAAACTTGAAAAAACAACAGAGACGCGTAGTACCTGTCCCTACTGTTCCGTAAGCTGCGGCGTATTGCTGTACAGCGCGAAAGACGCGACGGGTAAACAGAAAGTTGTTCACGTTGAGGGCGATACTGATAATCCAGTGAACAAGGGTACGCTGTGCCCGAAAGGCGCAGGCCTGCTCGACATGATCGACAGCCCTGATCGTTTGCAATTTCCTGAAGTGCGCGAGCCAGGTAGCAAAGAGTTCAAGCGCATTTCTTGGGAAGAGGCGCTGACGCGCATCGCCAAGCGGATGAAGGCTGATCGCGATAAGAATTTCGTAGCCAAGAATGCTGATGGCCTGACGGTGAACCGTTGGAACACCTTTGGTATGTTGGTGAGTTCCGCTTCGAACAACGAATCTGGTTATATGACCGCCAAGATTTTGCGTTCGATGGGCGTGGTAGCACTCGACACACAAGCGCGTATCTGACACGCTCCGACGGTGGCCAGTCTGGCCCCGACGTTTGGGCGCGGTGCGATGACCAACCATTGGGTTGACATCAAGAACGCCGATGTAGTGTTGATTATGGGGGGCAATGCAGCCGAGGCACACCCT
>JBILJY010000182.1:0-5314 GCA_044376975.1 Burkholderiaceae bacterium
TAACAGGCTCACCAACTGCTGTTAATAGGTGAACACCGGCTGACCGTTTATCCCTTTGACATCGATAAGTTTTCGTTGCGTGACCACTGGCAAAGTTTGCATGATGAATCGTCTCTGTCCGTTGGCCGTCAGTTTTTAGGAGCCGAGACGCATTCGCTCGACATTTTTGTATACGACTGACCACTTTGATCCAGGAATGTACGCAAGGCCGTAGCCGACAGCGCATACAGCGAACGATCACTAAACTTATCTTCCTGTGCGCCGATAAATGTATTGACACCCACGACATTTCCGCAGCGATTGACCAAAGGCCCTCCTGAACTGCCCGTCGCAATCTTTGCTGTATGCAAGACCAGCACCATGTTATTGCGCTGCCGCTGGAGAACACTCACCTCCCCTTGCGAAAAGACAGTGTTGGGCGTCACCACATCCGCATCCACACGGATATCTGAACTTGGATAACCCGCTGCAACCACCGTTTGTAGCACTTGCGGCTCGGTCGCGATCGCAAGCTTGGCAATGCCCGCCGGCACTTTATCTGCGCGCAAAATTGCGAAGTCAGGATTGGTGTATTCCGAATCCCGCGTGGCGGCGATTAGGCGAACCGGGATCGGTTCTTTGCCAAGGGCTCGGCTGGTGATGGCAAAGGAGCGACCACTTTCGATCACATGCCGATTAGTGACAATCGTATTTTGATCAATAAAAAAACCTGTTCCGTGGCCCTGATATTTACCGTTCGCACCAAACACGAGAACTCTGACGGTCGCCGCATCAAGCAGTGCCACCAACTTATCTTGTGCAAGGAGTGAAGCACTCGGCTCAGGGGGTGGTGTGGTGGGGGCTCCTGTGACTACCGGTTGCACAGGGCCGATCTCCCCTCTCTTATAAGACTCCAGGCCTGGTGTCCCGCAGGCCGCATCCAAAATTTGCTGCAACCGATTAGCTTCGCTTTGCAAACCCGTGACGATATCGCGGTTGAGCTCAGTCGTCTTAAGGATGACTAATGGACGATTCGCCCACCAAAAATAGACAAAGGCATTCAATGCCACCAACACTGCAGCAGCGACCCAAAACCAGCGACTCTGAAACTTCATCGATTCGATCCGTCGGCTGAGCGCCGTTTATTCTTGTTCACAATGTATGGGACGAGTCCTTGTGCATCGACAATCGCCTGAATGACAGGCGGCAATGGCGGCGTGTCAAAGCGCTTGGCACCAAAGAAAAATGCACCCACAGCAAGGTCCACATCGACACGATCTCCTGTACTCACCGCGGCGACCAGCTCAGGACATTCAAACACCGGCAGTCCAATGTTGATCGCATTGCGATAAAAAATGCGCGCGAAACTCGTCGCCACGACACAAGAGATTCCGGCTGCTCGAATCGCGATGGGCGCGTGCTCTCGGGACGACCCGGAACCAAAGTTTCGACCCGCCACAATAATGTCACCCGCCTTGACGCGTCGCACAAAGTCCGGATCCAGCCCTTCCATGCAATGTCCGGCAAGCTCTTCTGGGCGCCTTAACGTGAGGTAGCGGCCAGGAATAATCGTGTCGGTATCGACATTGTCACCATAACGATGCACACAAACGGATGAAATCATGGGCTGTGACCTATTTAGATAACCGCAAGCATACTTGGATCAACGATCTCGCCGTTGACGGCTGCCGCTGCAGCAACCCAAGCATTGGAAAGGTAGACACGCGAATTAGGATGCCCCATTCTGCCTTTGAAATTACGGTTTGTCGTGGCGATTGCGGTTTCACCATCCGCGAGCACCCCCATATGACCGCCAAAGCAGGCTCCGCATGTAGGCAAAGACACTGCAGCACCTGCCGCGGCAAAGACCTCAAGCAACCCCTCTACTGCCGCTTCGCGGTAAATCGCATTAGTGGCCGGTACGATGATGACCCTAACGTCACGACTCACCTTGCGGCCGCGCAAAATCGAGGCTGCCTGTCGCAAGTCGGTCAGGGTTCCGTTGGAACAATTCCCGATGTAAACCTGATCGACTTTCGTGCCGATCAATTTAGACAAAACAGTTCCGTTTGCCGGAGATGGCGGCACGGCTACCAGCGGTTCCAGCGTATCCAAGTCGATCACACGGCTCGACTGATAGTGCGCATCAGGGTCAGGCGCGACCGCTGCGCGTGCTCGCCAGCCATGCGCAGCGGCAAAGGCATGCACTTGCTCGTCGGCCTCGAAGACACAGGTCTCGGCACCGGCTTCCACCGCCATATTCGCGACAGCCATGCGCTCATCGACGTTTAAATGACACAGCCCTGGCCCCCCAAACTCAATCGACAAATTGGATGCACCATCCGAGCCAATCGCCGCAATCAACGACAGAATGATGTCCTTGCCCGTCACGTAAGGACGAGGCGAACCCACGATATCGATGCGCATTGACTCTGGTACCTTGACCCATAACTCACCAAGCGCCATGGCCGCGGCCAAGTCGGTTGAACCAAAGCCCATCCCTGACGCATTGAACGCGCCCGCGGTACAGGTGTGGGAATCAGCGCCAAAGACTATCCCCCCCGGGCCAATCATGCCGATCTCCGGCAACAAGGTGTGTTCAATCCCGCCGTTACCCGCGTCGTAGTAGTGCTCGATCCCAAATTGGCGTCCAAACTGCCTGAGCAAGCGGATGGACTGGGCGCTAATGATGTCCTTTGCAGGCGAAAAATGATCGGCAACAAGCACGACCTTTTCGGGGTACCGCGGGCCAGCCACTTGCATGCGCTCAAGTTGCTCAATGGTAATGGTGCCACTCACATCATTAATTAATACAACATCCGGAGACACCATCACGATGTCCCCTGCCTTGGCAGCACCCGACTTCGTGTGCGCTGCATAAAGCTTTTCGGTCATGGTTTGACCCATATTTGTCCCCAAAAGGTTAAGCTCACAGCTAACCAAGCATCCTATTCAACCAAACAACGGCCCGCAAAACAAGCCGTTTTGACATCTTTGAACATGACAGCTCCAAAGCCGCCAAGTAAGCCTCACCTTATCCGCATGCATTCCAACGACAACGTAGCCATTGTGGGCAATGATGGTGGACTGGCTGCGGGCACCACGATACCTGATGGCCCTACGCTCAAGGACAAGGTTCCGCAAGCGCACAAAGTCGCCTTAATAGACCTCGCCGCCGGTCAACCCGTGATCCGTTACGGTGTAACCATTGGCTATGCACTTAAGGATATCGCAGCAGGCAGCTGGGTGCATGAAAAACTATTACAGATGCCGCCGGCCAGAAATTTTGAGAACCTGCCGATTGCCACGATCAAACCCCATCAAACTGAACCCCTGACAGGCTTCACCTTCGAGGGCTATCGCAACGACGACGGCTCAGTTGGCACTCGCAACCTATTGGGCATCACGACCACCGTGCAGTGCGTCGCCGGCGTGGTCGAGTTCGCCGTGCAGCGCATCCGCAACGAGTTGTTACCACGATACAAAAATGTGGACGATGTGGTGGGACTGGAGCATAGCTACGGGTGTGGCGTGGCGATCGACGCCGCTGAGGCCATCATCCCGATTCGCACCGTACGCAACATTAGCTTGAATCCAAACTTTGGTGGTGAGGTCATGGTGGTGAGCCTTGGGTGCGAGAAATTGCAGCCAGACCGTCTGTTGCCACCCGGAAGCTTCCCCATCAAAGACGATCGAAGCACCAGCGTCAACACGGTTTGTTTGCAGGACGCTGAGCACGTTGGGTTTATGTCGATGATCGAAGCCATCATGCGCGAGGCAGAGATTCATCTAACGCGACTGAATCAACGCACACGAGAGACCGTACCCGCCAGTGCGCTTGTCGTGGGCATGCAATGCGGCGGAAGTGACGCCTTGAGTGGTGTGACGGCAAACCCTGCGCTCGGCATTGCGGCAGATTTACTCGTGCGCGCTGGCGCGACGGTCATGTTTAGTGAAAACACCGAGGTGCGCGACGGCGTCGATCAACTGACTGCTCGCGCGGCAAATCCTGACGTTGCGCAAGCAATCGTCGACCAGCTCGAGTGGTATGACAACTATTTGGCGCGCGGAAAAGTCGACCGTAGTGCCAACACCACTCCAGGGAACAAGGCGGGCGGTCTGTCCAATATTGTTGAAAAAGCCATGGGTTCCATCATCAAAAGTGGTTCCGCGCAGATATCAAGCGTCTTGGCGCCCGGTGAAAAACTTGCCGCTGGGCAACGCGGCCTCGTCTATGCCGCCACTCCGGCGAGTGATTTCATTTGTGGCACGCTACAACTCGCGGCAGGCATGAACCTCCACATCTTTACAACGGGACGTGGTACGCCCTATGGGCTGGCTGAGTGCCCTGTGATTAAGGTTGCGACCCGAAGCGATCTCGCACGGCGCTGGCACGACTTGATGGATGTGAATGCAGGTCGCGTGGCCGATGGTGAACTATCGATCGAAGCGCTGGGCATGGAGATATTCAAGCTGATGCTTGAGGTCGCAAGCGGTCGCAAGACCTGGGCCGAGCAATGGAAGATCCACAATGCACTGGTCTTGTTTAACCCTGCACCGATTACCTGAACCAAGATGACCACTCTGCACCCCTCACACGTCGCAGCCGTTTTATTGACGGGCGGGCAAGGCTCGCGACTTGGCGGCTGCGCAAAGAGCCTCGTGCAGGTAAATGGCAAGCCTCTGGTTCTGCGCCAGCTGGAGGCGCTCCATGCAGCCGGCATCCAACAGATTGTCGTCGTCACGGGCTTCTTCCATGCAGAGGTCGAAACCTTGCTGAGGACCTCAGCCGCTACCGCGGCGTGGGCGCAGACCGTAAGAGTTGTTCGAAATCCAGCACCTGAAAACGGCCAACAATCCTCTGTCCTGCACGGTCTCACCGCGTTGGCTGCGCCTTACGAGCTCACCTTAGTCGTGTTGGTTGACCAACCTCTTATGACTGCACAAGACTATCAAGAGTGTATCGAGGCATATAACGGTCGACCTCCTCGCACCTGCATCGCATACCCACGCGTGGACGGCAAACGCGGTAACCCTGTTGCCTTGGGTCATGAGGCGGTGCAGGCAGTGCTGGCCTCTGGTGAAACCTGCCGAGCGTATATCGAAAGTCACCGGGAGCTCGTTCACCAATATCCCAGCCAAAATGGCCATTTTCTGGCCGATATGGACACCTTGTCGGATATTGAAAACCTCCGTCAGCAAACCGGACTAAACCTCCAATTACCTTAGTGTTTTAGCCCCTCGTAGGGTCACATTGTGGTAATTTGCCCCCTATTCTCGACGGAGCAAACATGCTTAAGCTTAACTTTCATCCGACTGGCCGCCACTTTCTACA